>NZ_FOUU01000003.1:121635-224382 GCF_900114975.1 Thermodesulforhabdus norvegica | reverse complement strand
CAGTTCACCGATCTTTTCCCTGTGCCGCTTGAGCTCCTTCTGGTAGACCGCCTCCATGGATTTCGGATTGACCTTGAGGGCCTGTGTGCCGAACTCAATGAACGTATCGATCCATTGCTGGATCTCGCTCTGCTTCAGATCGTGCTCGCGCGCCACGTCCACGATGGTCTTGTGACCCTTGAGGACCTCCAGCACGATCTCCCTTTTACGATTGGCTGTCCATCTTTGGATACGAACCGGCTTGACGACTTTCCCTTCCATCACGCTCCCCCTTTCCAGGACCAGATTTACCTCTTATTACTGGTCCAGTCCAGTTGGGGGTCACTATACAAAACATAGCATTACACTTTTTTAATAACAATTACGCGTAGTTAAAACATTAAAATGGGGCGTTTTGCGAAACTTGAGTCAAGGACTTAGGGCAGGTGTTCCCCCAAAATGGAAAACTTGATCTGATAGCACGATCGGCTTGCCTTTTTAAGGATATCCGAAAAGCAGAAGCAGAAAGGAGTTACATAAGGTTTAACAAATCAGCCAGTTTCCAGACAAATTGCCCATACCCTTTGCTGACATACACCCCTATCTGAGCAATCAGTGAGTAAGCCAATGCAAACTGGGCAAGTGCATAGAAAGCTATGGTAAACTGACTTATACTGACCACTCCGATACCGAACTGTGATATGTTGATTATTCCGACACCGAATTGACCTATGGAAATCAGGCCTTTAGCAACGACCGGAGTCCTGTTGGGCCTGTATTTGAATGAAACATGGATTAACGGCAATCCCAGAAATGTTGTTTTAGTTTTGTACTCCAGTCCCCAACCGTCCCATTTGTCCTTAGCAGGATCCGGTGTACCGCAATTCGGGCAAAACAAAGCATCTTCACTGATTTCATACCGACAGACCCTGCATTTTTTCATTTTCTCCCTCGACTCACTCATGAAGACGGAAGGGGGACAAATAAAAATGGTCGGGACGACTGGATTTGAACCAGCGGCCTCTGCGTCCCGAACGCAGCGCTCTACCAAGCTGAGCCACGTCCCGACCTTTAAAAACTTATTATCCTAAAAATCCCGGAATGTCCAGAGACAACCAAACAACGGGGTGGTTCATAAAGATGACCACCCCGTTTCTAAGGAATCAACCTTTCAGAGGACTTGGACCCAGGGACTTTATCTTTTCAACCATCTCCCGGGCAATCTCAACAAACCTGTTGGCCTTTCCTGCCCCCACATTGAACAGTGCCACCCGTTCGGGCTCCAGGCCGATATCCTCGAGAATCTTCTGAACGTATTTGACCTTTTTCTCGGCTTTCTCAACGCCGTGCTTGAACTGGCAACTGTCGGGCTGACACCCCGCCACATAAACTCCGTCGGCTCCGTTTTCGAGAGCCTTCAGAATGTGCAGGCTGTCGAGACGTCCTGTACACAAAAGCTGAACCACCCTGACGTTGGGAGGAAGCTGCCATCCCGCCTTGTCGGCCACCTGAGCGGCCGCCGACGCACAATTGGCACAACAAAAGGCAACTATTTTGGGTTCAAAAGCGCTCATATAAACACTCCTTTTTCTTCCGGTGGACCATAAGTTTCACGCTTCCTGTACAAGAGCACGGGTCATCTCAACAATCTGATCGTCGCTTAACTTCCTGTACATTATGGCTTTGCCCGGACACTCGCTGACGCACATTCCACAACCAACGCAAAGTGACGGATCGATATAAGCCGCTTCCTGAACGCTTTCTATGTAAGGGATACCGAAGGGGCAAGTCCTTACACAGGTAAGGCATACGGCACAGCGATCGGGGTTGACTTCGGCCACCACGCCTCCCGTCATGACCACACCCTGGCGCAGAAAACGCAGGGCTCTGCCTGCCGCCGCCCAGGCTTCAACCACACTTTCTTCCACGCCCTTAGGACCAAGGACGAGACCTGCGGCAAAAACACCTTCCATCTCGGCATCGACAGGGCGCATCTTGGCTGGAGACTCTCTCAGGAAACCCTCATCGTTGAGGCTCACCTTGTACATGGCGGCGAGCCTGTCAATGGGCTCCGCATATATGGCCGACTGCAACGAAATGAAGTCGGGTTCTATAAGGAGCTCCCGGCCCAGGATCGGATCAAAGACCCTTACCTTTATCCTGCCGTCTTCAACCTTAACGACGGGTTTTCTTTCCACATCAAACCTTACGAAAAGAACCCCCTTCTCACGGGCTTCTTTGTATATCTTTTCTCTTTCTCCAAAGGTGCGAATATCTCTATAGAGCACGTAAAGATCCAGATCGGGATTCTTTTCTTTCAGGTCACAGGCCGTTCTAACGGCAAAGGTGCAGCAAAGCCGGCTACAATAAGGACGTTCCGGTTCACGGGACCCAACGCACTGGATAAATACACCGCATCTGGCGCTCTTAAAGGCATCCGGATCGTCTATAAGCTTCTTGGCAAGGTCGGACCATCTGTAAATCTCCGGATGATCTCCGTAACAATATTCCCTGGGACGGAGTGAATGGGCACCGGTGGCTATAATCACGGCACCGTGCTTTACGGCAAGGCGATTCCCATTTTGCACTATGGTTGTTTCAAACTGGCCTCCAAAGCCCCTGGCACTGTCCACATTGGCATTGAGCAACACATTGATCCTCGGGTTGTTTTGAACCCTCTTCGTGAGGTCGGCTACGTAGGATTGAATATCCGTACCCTGCCAGGTCCCGTGGACCTTATGGGCATGCCCTCCCAGTCGATCCTTTTTCTCAACAAGCGTTACCTGAATCCCCTGATCCGCCAGGGCAAGCGCTGCCGTCATTCCCGCTATTCCTCCACCCACAACCAGAGCAGACTGCTCGACGGGAACGGCCTTGACGGGCAGGGGCTCGGTCAGGCGGGCATGGAGTACGGCGGCACGGATCTGGTCTCTGAGACGGGTCCTGTGATTTTCATCGGTGCCGACAATTCTCATGTCCACATAATCGTAAAGGGTCGGGTTAAGGCCCGCCTGTTTCATTGCCCACTCAATCATTTCACGATGCATAATGGGGTTACAGCTTGCGTAAATGAGCCTGTTTACCCCAGAGGCTTTGAGCCACTCCGCAACTTTTGCAAAGGCCTGAGAATCCACAAGATCGATCCGCTCAACCGAGGCAACCCCCTGAAGCTCTTTTCCAAATTTCATAAGATCATCCACAAGGGCGTCAAACCCGGCAGGTCTCCCGGGACACACACTGAAAAGAATTCCCACTCTGGGTTCCTCACCGCTTACATCTCTCAGGCTGACACCCGAAGCACCGTCACCACTTCCACCCAGATAGGCCGCAACTCTTGCAGCCGCTGCCTGAGCTTCAGTAACAGACTGAAATACATCACGAGGACCGGTGGCGGCTCCACAGGCAAATACTCCCGGAACACCGGTTGCACAGGGATCCAGCTCTGCCGTTTCTATATAACCGTATTCCGTAAGCTTCACACCAAGCTTTTCGGCCACTTCTTTGACGCCCGGCGAAGGTCTTAGGCCAACGGACAGAACGACCAGATCGAAAACCTCTTCCTTTTTATCGCCGTTCTCATCTACATACTCCAGAACGAGATCCTCACTCCCGGGACCGCGCTCTATGCTGTGAATTCTGGTTCTGACGAATCTAACGCCTTTTTCTTTGGCATTATTCAGGTACTGCTCATAGCCCTTTCCGTGAGTGCGCATATCCATAAAGAATATAGCCGTATCGGCCTCGGGAACGGCATCCTTGAAGTGCACGGCTTCTTTCAGGGCATACATGCAGCAGACGGAAGAGCAATAAGGTGCATCACACTTGTTAACGTCCCTGGAGCCAACGCACTGAAGCCACGCCACCTTTTTGGGCACCTGACCGTCAGAGGGTCTGGTTACGACACCCTTATTCGGTCCTATGGGCTTCTGCATCCACTCGAATTCAACGCTGGTGATGACGTTGGGGAAGGCAGAGTAGGCGTAGGTATCGTAGACAGAAGGATCGAAAGGCTCAAGGCCGGGAGCAAGGATAATGGCCCCCGCTTCAATCTGCTGGCTTCCCTGAAGTGTCTTAACGGAAACTTTGAAGGAAGGAGCAGAGCCGGAAATGTCTTCAACGGTTGCGCAAGTCATGACTTTTATGTTCGGATGCTGCTGGCATGCAATTGCCCGATTGGTCACCTTACAGCAACTGCAAATTGGATATAGTCTGTGGAGCTTGGGAATCAGGCCTCCAAGGGAATCTCCTTTTTCCAAGACGTACACATTGAAACCCTGATCGGCCAGATCCAGGGCCGCATTCAGCCCTGCTACTCCCCCACCAATTACCACAACATTTTTTAACTCACCTGATCCACCCATAAATTCCCCCGAAGTTTGTGTTGAAAGTTTTACTCATTTATTCTCAAACGACTTTGCACTAAATAGATCATTTCTTGTTTCCCGGCGTGTAAATTCAAGAAGACTTCTTTTCAGAAGACACACTTTCAAAGCGATATCATCGTGTACTTATGTGAAAAAAGCATCAGCGTCAAGCACAAACAATGAGAATAGATTCACAAAGCCCGTCAGGCATCGTATCCCGTGAGGTAGTTTTTGCTAAAGGTTCCCGGAACTACCGGTCTGGATTCAAGCTCCGGCGGTGCAAAGCCCCAGAAGACCTTTAAAAAGGTCATTACTATCCGATAAGTAGCGCCCCACAATATTTCAACGGACACTCCGTCCTGATAAAGGAAGCACGGGAAATCCACCCCTTCGTTTTCATCACGACCCGGAAGACCGTACAGCCTGTAAAGAGCGTATCTCTCTTTAAGAAAGAGATCTTTAACGGGTAACCAGATAACCTTTTCAACCTCTCGTCCGTTAACCCGAAGATTCGGATCGCCTTTGATTCTGCCCAGGAAGGGAATAATCCGTTTTTTGAACATAACAAGGTCCTGAGGCGGCAGTATCCCCAGCGGCTCGATTCTAAAGGGATTAAGCCGGAGCTCTTCCCAGCTTTCCCTAAACGCCGTTGACATAAGCAGCGAAATCAGACGTTTTTTCCCGCCTGCTTTTTCAACAAACCAGGGTTTCTTCAAAAGAACGCCCAACCCGATAAGGGTGTCCACCAAAGGCTCGATTCTGCCTCCGGGAAAGCATAAGTCGCCGGGTTGAGGCACGAATCTGCTTCTTTTGTTAAGCATAATCGACAAATGCCCCGATACCTCCCTGAGGGGAACGAGCACGGAAGAATAATTTCCAAGGTCCTCAAAGCGCAACACATCCAGTATCTCCGGATATATTTCCCGGGAGCGTGCTTCCAGATACTCAAAAGACCTCTCTTCACGGAAATCTAGTTCGGACATTTTTCCAGAAATTCCTCTACATAACGAAAAGACACTTTTTGCCACGGCTTTACTTCGGGTGCAAAAACCTGAATTTTCAAGGCTTCCACAAGCCACCTCAGCTCTTCGTAAAACCTCTTCAGCATCAGAGCATCGGGACGGCTCTGTATGCGCTTTTTAAGCTCCTCCAGCTTCGTTTCAAAAGGCCTTATGGTTCTTTCCTTTTCCACGTCCTTATCAGGGGACGTATAAGCCCGATCAACCCGTATGTTAAGTGCTTTAAGGCACTTCAAGAGCTTATCGAAATCGTCGAAGCAATATTGATTCAGAAAATCAGGCGGAACGAGTTGCTCGAGTTCATTTTCCATACAAGCCATCCGTTCGGAGACTGCCGGCACCTCCTTGCCCTGCTTCTCCCTGTAGCGCTCTATTTTTCGTCTAACAAGGTCACGCTCCCGTAATATTTCACACACCTTCTGAAATCGTTCCATCCCCTTGAGCGCAAGTTCGTGCCGTACACGCTCCAGTTTTTTACGTAACCCATTCATGTCAAAAGGTACAGGGCCACGGAGTTCGAAAAGGTCTTTTATAAGGAAGTCAACAAAAAGGCCGGGGAAGGGCCCCTCTTTTTGCATAAAAAAAAGGGCTCCCCGTAGATCTTCCGGAGGTGTCCAGCACTTTACGAGCTTCTTAAGATCCTGATGCAAAACACGGCGGATTAAAACCAGAATTCCCTTTTCATTGGCAATCATGGCTTCATAGCGAACGGGAAAGAGTCTGATACAGATCCTCCCGAATTCTTCCACAACCCCCGGATAGGCAAACCTTTTGTGGCCCGTCCCATCTTCACCAATCATTATTTCTTCCGGAATATCCTCCGGGAAATCCTCAATCCCTTCCCGTTCCCACTTCTTTCTCGCCCTCTCCCAGAGGTCGTCTTCGTAGGAAATCGGGGCGGTTTTGCGTAGCTCCTCGAGGTCTCTTCCGGAAGCTATTACTCTGCCTTCTCCGTCAACGATTTCAAACCTGAACTGCAGATAAACAGGAAGTTCCACCGATCTCCATTCCTCCGGAGCTATTTTCATGCCCGTAATTCTATAAACGGCCTCGCTGAGCCTGTGCCAGAAGTTCCCCTGCCCCCAGGACATGTCGGCTAGCACTTTTTTGACCGTCTCTGCGAGAGGAATAAATCGCCTTCTGACGTCCCTGGGCATACCCTTAAGGAGGAATGTGACTTTTTCTTCAAGATAACCGGGCACAAGCCAGTCAAAGGGCTCCGCCGGCAGCGACGCAAGCCAATTTACCGGAACAATTGCGGTAACGCCGTCTTCATCGCTGCCGGGACTGAACCGATACACCAGCTCTATCTCCATCTGGCCTATTTTTATCCGCCCCGGAAATAACCGCTCCAGGTCTTCGGAAAGAGCCTCTCTGAGCACGTCCTCACGGGACAGCTTCAGGAAATCATCACCACCCCGGGCTCTGATAAATTTTTCAAAAGCCCTCAGGCTCCAGACGTTTTCCGGAATTCGGCAACTGTAAAACCCATAAAGCCTATCCCGGTCCACAACGAGCCCTCTTCTGCGGATCTTTTCTTCCGTTTCCCTGACTTCCTCTATTATGCGCCGATTATATTCGATAAAGTCAAAAGAACGCCCTATCCTGCCATCTACGAGGGCTTCCGTTATAAATACCTTTCGCGCCTCCCCGGGATTAACCCTCCCGTAAATCACAGGTCTTCGCTCAACCACCGGGAGGCTTCCGAAGTGTACCTTTTCGAAGGCCACCACATTGCCTTTACCGGAATGCCAGTGAACATCAAAGTAACTCTTCCTGCACAGATGAATCCCCACTTCTTCGATCCACTCCGGTTCAATTTCGGCCACAATGCGGGCAAAAGTTCTGCTCGTTTCCACAACTTCCGCGGCAACAATCCACTTCGGTTCCCCTTTTACCCCTGAGGAAGGATGAAGATACAGCTCCTTGCCGTGTACGGTACGATATTTCCCTTTACCCTCATGCATTGCAACCTTTGTAAGGAAACCGCTTATAATACTGCAATGAACATCTTTGTAATCGGCGGTCTTCTTGCTCTTTTTAAGCATCCTTTGCTCTGACAGCACTGCTCTGAGTTCGTCCCTTACAGAGATCCATTCCTGAATACGCCGGTAGGACAAAAAATGCTTCCTGCACCAGGCACGCAGAGCATTCCGACTGGGAGCCCTTTCTGCTTCACGATGATAGGCCTTCCATATATTAAGAAGTGTGACGAAGTCGGATCGAGGATGCACGAACAATCCATGGACCATGTCCGCGATCTCTTCTTCTCCAAAAGGCCGCTCCCTCGGATCCTGTATACTCAATGCCGAAACGATCGTGAGAACCTCATCGGTTGCCCCTCGCCTTCCCGCTTCTATGAGTATCCTGCTGAGGCGGGGATCCAGCGGAAATCGGGCCATCTTCCGGCCCATAGTCGTGAGTTCTGTGTTTTGTTCCACAGCGCCGAGCTCTCTCAGTACCGCATAACCGTCCTTTATTGCGGTTTTGGGAGGAGGATCCATAAAGGGAAACTCGTCAACGCTTCCCAGCCCCAGGTAAAGCATTCTCAGGATTACCTCCGCCAGATTAGACCTTCTGATCTCAGGCGGAGTAAACTCGGGTCGCTGAAGAAAGTCTTCTTCGTCGTACAGCCTCACACATATTCCGGGCTTCGTGCGCCCACACCGGCCTTTGCGCTGTTCGGCACTGGCTCTGGAGATTTTTACAATGGGCAGCGCCTGAGTACCCGTTTTTGGGCTGTACTGAGGAACCCGTGCAAGTCCCGTATCCACGACGCATTCAACGTTTGGAATGGTAAGCGATGTTTCCGCCACGTTGGTTGCAACGATTATCTTTCTGTGAGGAGTAACTGCAAATATATCTGCCTGCTGCCATGCAGCCATTCTGGCATAGAGCGGGTATATTTCCGTGTTATGGTAGGATTTTTCCCTGAGTCTCTGAACCGCTTCTCGAATATCCCGCTCGGTGGGCATAAAGACAAGAATATCGCCCTTTACTTCAGCAACGAGGTCGTCCACCGCATCAACAGCGGCATCAATGTAGGTCACGTCGTCTTCGTCGGGTATCGGCCTGTAGCGAACTTCCACGGGATAGGTACGAGACGGGATTTCCACAACAGGAGCATTGTCGAAAAACCCTGAGAACTTTTCGGGGTCGATGGTCGCCGAAGCAATGATAACCCGCAAGTCCCGCCGAAGCTTTATGACCTGTTTTAACATTCCCAGGATAAAATCTATGTTGAGCGTCCGTTCGTGAGCCTCATCAACAATTATCACATCGTAGGATTCAAAGAGGCGATCGTTATTGGCTTCCGCAAGAAGAATACCGTCGGTCATGAACTTTATGATCGTTTGAGGGCCAAGAGAATCTCGGAACCTAATCCTGTATCCCACAAGCCCTCGGCCGAGGGACTTTAATTCCTCTCCTACTCTGTGAGCAAGGGAAACGGCCGCTATTCGCCTGGGTTGAGTACACCCAATGAAGCCCCGACGGCAAAGCCCTGCTTCAAGACATATCTTGGGCAATTGCGTACTTTTACCCGATCCGGTTGCCCCGGAAACGACAACCACCTGAGATGAGTGCAAAGCAGCAAGGATTTCCTGCCGCTTGCTTGAAATGGGCAGATCGGCCGGATAATTGAGTTCCTCAGGCTTCCATTTAGCTATTCTTTCTACATGGGGTTTAAGCATTTTAAATTACTTGGCAATCATAGCCCTCATCATATCCGCCGCATTTTCCGCATGATTGGAAATTTCCCCAATGTACTCGACGAGGCGAATGAGATGAAACGCCTGAAGAGGGTTATCAAAAGGGAAGGCGAACAGGTCGGCCAGCAACTTTCTCTCCACCTGGTCGGATTGAAACTCGTATTCCCTTATTTGCTTTATTGCATCTTTCACAACCTGGCGTGTTTCTTCCGAGAAGGATTCGAAGTAACTTTCTGCCGCCGAAACCATGGGATGAATTGCCTTCAGAGAATATATGGACCTGTCAACGAGCAAGAGCAAATCGTCAACCAGTTCGTCCGGTACATGGGCAAAACGGTAGGAGAGCCAGTGGAGAACGTTTTGCACAGAATCAAGGACCTTATCCTGCTCCCTCAAGTAGGCGAACAACTGGAACTTATCCATGGGAAGAAGAACGCCTCGAGGAAGATGTCCCCGGATATTTCGTTTTATTATGTCGCCCTGGGACTCCAATACTATAACCTCATTGTGATAACGCTCGAAGTCCCTCTGATCTCCGTCCAGATAAGCAATAACAGCCATACGATATACCTGAGAAACTTCCCGTATAACATCGGCATGCTTCTTCAGTCCCGGGAACGGCGAATGCCTGAAGAGTTTGAGAAACGCTGTTCTCATGTCAAACACTCCTTTGACCAATAGGGATAATTTTTCTCAAAGAAACAAAAATTTGAGAATTTTAAATATTACCATAGTCGGGATGGCCGACAGCGGGAGAGTTACTACCCAATAAAGCACTATACGCCAGACGACCCCAAAGTCAACAGCGCTTATACCTCCTGCAAGACCAACTCCTATGACCGCACCTACTGCGGCATGAGTTGTGGACACGGGAAGGCCCAGCTTAGAAGCCAGCAGGACGGACGTTGCCGTTCCGAAATCAACCGAATACCCCCGTGTATTGGTAAGTGTGGTAATCTTACTGCCCACCGTTTCTATGACCTTGTATCCCCAGGTAAAAACACCCAGTGCTATAAAGGCTCCTCCAACGGCCAGCAGGTATGTTGGAACGGGCACAGTGGGTGACACATTATGGGTCCGGTAAATTGCGTATATACCGGCCACAGGGCCGATGGCGTTTGCTACGTCGTTGGCACCGTGAGAGAACGCTACGTAGCAGGACGTAAATATCTGAAACCTGCGAAATGCCTCTTCGACGACGTCTTCCGAAGAAGTTCTTAAAAACTTCCTTACCCATAAAAAAGCAATTGTTCCTGTAAGCAGGCCACACATGAGAGCTATAATCATCGCTTGTATATTGGTTATATTGAATTTTTTCCCCAGAGGCGTTTTCAGCAACAGGGAAAGAGCAACTATGAAAAATGTGATACCGCCGAGCAGGGGGCTCCAGCGAAGCATTTGCGATAGACGCTCGGGATGCTGTAATATGCGCTTTCTGACAATGTTAAAGGTTAAAAAAGCAAGTATTCCGGCAAATATGGGGGATATAATCCAGCTCAAGATTATGGCAAAGAGCTTTCCCCAGTAAACGGCCTTTATTCCTCCTTCAATGAGTCCGAAGCCCAGAATAGCGCCCACAATCGAGTGAGTTGTGGAAACGGGAAATTCACTCCAGGTTGAAAAAAATACCCAAAATGCCGCCGCCAGAAGAGCAGCCAGTAACCCCAGCATCATAACCTGAGGGTCGGCGGTTATAGCATGGGCATCGATAATATTTTTGCGGATGGTCGTGGTTACATGAGAACCCACGAGGACGGCACCGGCAAAATCGAGAATACCGCCGATAAAAACAGCCTGACGCAAAGTAATAGCCCGGGCCCCTACGGCAGAAGCCATTCCGTTGGCAACATCGTTGGCTCCTATATTCCACGCCATGTAAGCGCCCGCTAAAAAACCGGCGAGAACAATCCAGAACTCCATATCGTCCTCCGGAAACAATCCTCATCAGCCAATTAGATCAGACAAAATTCCGCAAAGGATTACCATAAGCAACCCGGCAGATAAACTCTTTACTGTAACAAAAGAAAAGACTCAACAAGGTAATCCCGGAAGAGGATCTACAATCGGGTTGGATTATTCCGCCTTTTCCAAAGCATCTGCATATCTGGCCATAACAAACAGCAGATCCGCCAATCTGTTCAGAAAAGCGGGCACTTCTTTTCTGATGAATTCACCTCTCTCCCGCAGTTCGGAGCATCGTCTTTCGGCACGCCGTACTATGGTTCTGGCCAGATCAAGCACTGCCCCGGTCAGGCTGTCGCCCGGAAGGACAAAACGGCGGGGTAAGGTTACCTGCTCCTGAAACTTCTCAATCCATCGTTCCAGTCTGGATATGTGTTCCTCGGTGATGCGGTAACGGGAATTCCGGTCGGAACAGGCCAGTTCAGCTCCGAGCACAACAAGGTCCTGCTGTATTTCGGTTATCGTGCTTTTCAGCTCGGACAGCCCGGTAAGCGCTCTGGCAATCCCCAGAGCCGAACTGGCTTCATCAATAGTCCCATAGGTTTCCGGACGAATATGATGCTTGGGAACCCGCTCTCCCGAAAGAAGACTCGTTTCTCCCGAATCGCCTTTTTTCGAAAAGACAAATATTTCTTTCCCTTGAGAAGGCCTTTCCATAACCACCGGCTCCGTCAGTGCTTGGGCATGTCGTAAAGTTTTTTCAAAAAACTTTCACCGTAGAGAGCCCGAATCTCCTGAAGAAGTTTATTGGTGGCATCTTCAATCCGGTTAACTTCTTTTTCGTCCACCATCGCATCGTCCAGATCGGAAAAGGTCTGCTTAAGCCGTTTGAAATGTTGAATTATATCGGGACTGATCTTACCCTCACCGAGCCTTTCATTCAAATCAAGGATTGTATTAATACAGCTCTCCAGCCTATCCTTCGCCCTTTTCGACCTCTCCCTGCGCCGACCGAATCGGAAGATCATCTCCTATTCAGCCTTCAATATCTGCAGTTCTTCCAAGAAGGGTTCGTAAAATTTCCTCAATCGCACCGTTGTATAATGGAGGAGTTCCCCTATGAGGTCAACGTTATTCTTGTTCACAACAAGGTCAACCCCCAGCCTGAAGGCAGCCCAGAAATCTCGCGTCCGTAATTCCTGACCGAGAAGGCAAACATAAAACTTCCGCCTTATGTTCATGGGAAGGCGTTGTAAGTAATGGAGCAAAATATTCCTATCCAGTCCCCCACCGTCAAGAGCCTCATCTATTATCACAACGGAAAAATCCCCCTGTCGCAGTGCAAAAAAGCCGTCCCTACCCCGGTTAACCAAATGTACCTGATATCCTTCCCTTTGCAACGCACCCGAAAGACTTTTACCCAGTTCAACATCTCCGGTACAAACCAGCACTCCACCAGAAATCTCAAGAAAATCCGGACCCTCTTCCAGCTCTTCATATTTCCACTTCTCGATCTCTCTCTCAAAAACATCAGCCACCGCTTCTTCTCTTTCAACGATCACTTCTTCCCGGCAACCGGGGCATTTTACGCGAACCTTTTTTCCGAAGGGCACTTTATCGGCAGGCACGTAAAAACGCTTCTGACACTTCTGACAATACGCAACAATGTAATCCCTTTCTTCGTCGCGAGCCGTACGACCCGTAACCGTTTCATCACGAATCCTGGAAGCCTCCAGAATAAGATACTGCCAGTCGCTGTCAATGGTCACCCTGTTTCGCCATTCCCCTGCCAGAGGAGTCCAGCGAAATTCACCCTGCTTCCACAGGGCGATCTCAAAAAAGGCTTCCTCTCCTTCATGCCGTGCCGTTTCTGCGTGAAATACCCTTCCGTCCCCTATGCAAATGATGCCTTCTCCATCAGGAGATGAAACCTGCAGCCTGACCTCTGCACCACTTGTGCACAAAAATTGAATCAAATCCAGAAGTGAAACACCCGCCAGCGTTCCTCTGAATCCCTGCATAGCCTTATCTCTCCTGTAACTCCGAAGTTATGCCGACTAATAAAAAACAAATAACTCTCGCCTGATTTTTCCGGGAGGCACCTTAAAGACCTGTCTGATTTCTCTCATCACCATCTTTTGCATGGGTGCCGGACCGCAAACGTAGAAGCTTGCGTTATCGGGGTTTACGTATTTTTTAAGAACGCTTCCCGTAACCAGGCCCTGCTCCCAGAAAAATCCGTCCTCTGCCGTTTCTTCCCGCATCTTATCCGTTATCTTCTGCTCACTCAGAACGTGAACGACCCTAAACCTATCCGAGGACTTCACAAACCTGGATAGTTCCGAGTAGGCCACTATGTCCTTTTTGGCCCTGTTACCCCAGATTAGAGTGACCGAAACGGGGATGCTGTTGTCTCTAACATAGCGCATCATGCTGAGAAAAGGCGTAATTCCTATTCCGCCTGCTATGAACACGAGATTTTTCTCCCTTTCAAAGTCGGGCGTGAAGATTCCGTAAGGCCCCTCACATAAAAAGACCGTACCGGGCCTGCAGGTCCGGAGCTTTTTGCTGAAACTACCAACGCCTTTCACGGTACAGCAAAGGGAGTCACTACCTGGAGGGCAGGAAATCGTGAAAGGATGTGGATCGGACCACCCCCATAGCCGGGACTTCATACGAATGATCATAAATTGTCCGGGCCGTCGGCGGGCAAAGGATCCCTGACCTTCAGGTCTGATAAAGCGGCAGGTATGGACATCATGAGTCTCATAGTCAACACCTTCCAGAAACCACCTGAAGTTACGACTGCGCTGCAACAGGTAATTCAGACGATAAACACAGCACCCACCCCATACAAGTGCAAGACCGGCCCAGGGGACAAGTAGCGGAAAGCGCTTTACGTCTGATGCAAGAATCAAAGAATGCCCAAAGGCGGTAAAAATACCGTAGTAAATCATCGAATGCAGGGGCTTCCATATACGAAAAGGGATGAAGCCCCGGGATAATCTCGCCACCTTGGCAGCCGTAACCGAAAGCAGAATAACCAGCAATCCCCATCTGGCGGCAACCAGGGCATTTTCAGAAATTGCCCAGGAGTAAGGAAAAAACTGAAAAAGAAAATCCCAGCTCCACTTTTCACCGATCGATGCGGAAAAAGAAAGAGTCCGAAAGATGACGTGAATTATTGCAAATAAAAGTACTAGAGGCCCAAGAGCAGTATGAAACCGTATCAGCCGATCGAGCCCGAAAGCCCTCTCCACTAACGGGAGACGAACGCCTATTACCGTCATGATTACGGCGGTATAAAGGGCCAGTAGTCCGAAGAGATTTCCCACACCCCCGAGTTTGTTGCCCCAGGGCGCTTTTAGAAAACCCGGGACATATTCAACTCCCCAGGCAACCACCACAATAACGAACAACAGGAATGCCAGGATGCACCAGAGGAACCTCAAAAACTTCAGCCCCCACATCATTCACTCCTTCATACCGAATTAACCAGGTGAGTTCACATTGGACATCTTTTTAGCGAAAAGAGCCAGTGAAAACAAAAAGAAATTGAATTACGACTCTTCTATGGATCCTTCAAAACTTCGGACAGCTTCTCTGAAATCCTCGGGCACTTTGACAGGCCTTTCCGTTTCCCGATCGATCATGACATTTACCACGTGACCATCTGCTATGGGTTCGGTTGCCGAATCTTTGAAAATAGCCAGATCATATCTAAAGCTTGATCGACCTATTTTTGTTATTTTAGCTCCCACGTAAAGAGTCTCATCAAAAAAGGCTCTACCCCTGTAACGACAGCAGGCCTCCACGGTGAAAAAGTCATATCCCTTTGACAGCAATCTCTCATAAGGATATCCGATGGCTTTGAAATAATCGGTCATGGCCACGTCGAAGTAGACAAGATAATTGGCGAAATAAACGTGCCCCTGAGCATCGGTATCGGCATACCTCACCCTTACCTCTGCCTTAAAGCGAAATTCTTCCTGCGAAGCCATAAGTTCCCCCTAAAAACCGAACTGGGCCAACAGAGCATCCACTTCATCCTGGGACCGCAGGGCACCTTCAACACCTTCGTGGGCCGGTCCAATGAGCTCTTCCTTCTCCTTTTTCCGTCCTTCGATCTTTATGCCAAAAGTCTTTATGGCATTTACCAGGCGATCCTGGAGTTCCTGCATAACGTTCAGAACCTTTATCACGGTCTGGCCGCTGAGATCCTGAAAATTTTGAGCAGACAGAATACGGTCAACGTCCTCTTTTTCTTCTGCTAAAGAGCTTTCCAGCTCCTCAATCATGGCAATCATGTCGCCTATGCGCTTTGTTGCCCCGGAGCCTATCGGTTTAAGCCGTTCCAGATGCTTTCTCATACCCTCCAGAACTTCCTGACCCCTTCTTATGCGATCCTTCATTTTCTCCGTGCAATCAAGAGTCGTATTGGCCGCGTCCTCGGTCAATTTCATGAGATATCTGAGCCTGCTTTCAGAATCGGGCAGGTAATCAACGGCGAGTTCTTTCAGTGCCGGATCGAGAATTTTGGCAAAATCCTTAAAAGCCGTGTGCAGATGCCTTGCAATCTTGCCTATTTCCCCAAATATCTCGCTACCTTCCTGAATGCTCGAAAGTTCTTCGAGTATTTCCTCGGCCTTCTCAAAATCTCCCGACGAAAAGGCAACCATGAATTCCTTAACCTTGGCCAGAACCTTTTTTTCAAGGTCGTCTTCGGCAGGAAGGACGCTCTCGAAATCCATGTCGGGATCCGCAGGAGAAAGCAGCCGCTGAATCTGCGGTACGTGGGCCGGATCCACCCTTATCACTACGGAACCGTCGGGTTCGGTTACCGCTTCAACCCCCAGATTGCTCGTGGCTCTCATCAGAGACTCCAAAGGAACCTCTTCGTATTCGACTCTTTTTTCCACGAGCTCCGGTTCCTCCTCGGCAGGAATTTCTTCCGGTTCCCCTACAGAAGTATCTTCAACCGCAGATGGCTTTTCGGGCTCCACGACAAACTTGCTGGTTTGCCAATCCGTGGGCACGGGAAGTCCGAGAATTTCAAAGGTTTCCAGAACGGCCACGCGAATGTCTTCCACGGTCTCCTTTTCAAGCCCGCTTTTCAGGGTGGGAAAAACAAAAGCAAGCATTGTGACTTCATCGGGAGACAGACCCGGATTTTTAACATATTTTTCGATTTCTCTTCCCGTCCGCCTCAGTGCAATCAACCCAGATTTCTCTGCAACTATCTGGAATTCTTTCATGCGAACGGCAATCTCCCGGAGGGCTTCTTCTTGAGAGATTCCTCCTCCCTCAAGCTTTCTCACAATGTCTTCGCATTCGTCCAGTACCGAAATAAGTTCTTTGGCTCCCCTGAGAGGCATATATGCTCCTTTATCCCGTTATCTTTGAACTTTCATTACTTTCATGCCAGAGCGCTCTGGCCGTAAGAGATCTATCGGTAAAGTGTTTAAACTCATCAGGCGTACCCTGGGCCACAATTCTTCCGCCCGCATCTCCGCCTGTCGGACCCAGGTCGATAATATAGTCGCATTGTGCAATAAAATCCAAGTTATGTTCTATGGCAATAATCGTATGTCCCCTGTTCACGAGCTTTTTAAGCACGTTCAGAAGTCTTTTTATATCCAGGTGATGTAATCCCGTCGTGGGCTCGTCGAGAAGAAATATTGAAGGGCGGGAATTTTTCTTTAATTCCTTGACCAGTTTTATCCGTTGAGCTTCCCCTCCAGAAAGTGTTGGACTGGGTTGCCCCAGCCTCAGGTATCCCAGACCCAGCTCATTTACGAGACCCACGGTTTTGACAATTCTCGGATAGGCGGCAAAGTAAACCGGTGCCTCTTCAAAGGTCATTTCAAGCACCTCGGAAATATTTTTTTCCCGGTATCTAACCTCCAGAATATCCCGAGAAAACCTCATACCCCTGCATACGGGACACTCCTTCTTAACATCCGGGAGGAATTTCATCTGCTCGATTACATAACCCATCCCGAGACAGAATTCACACCTGCCACCTCGCAGATTGAAGGAAAAGTGAGCTGGCCGAAAGCCCCGCACCTTTGCCTCGGGAAGAGAGGCAAAGATATTTCTGATATCGTCCCATATTCCGAGATAGGTGGCCGGTATGGATCTGGAGGTTCTTCCTATCGGCTGATGATCCACGCACAAAACGGAGTGAATACCTTCGTAACCTTTAATTCCTGAATGCACAACACCGCCTGCCGAATACCAGAAGGAGCCCGTGATGACTTCCATCAGCAAAGGATAGAGAACATCGTAGACAAGGGTACTCTTTCCGGCTCCTGAAACGCCGGTCACACAGGTAAGTGTGCCCAGAGGAATCCTGAGGTCAACATCTCTGAGATTTCTGAAATTAGTCGAACGAATCTCAAGCCAGTTGTCGTATCTGCCAGCGGCCCTGCGGTAATTTCTTGCATTCCCGGAAGAAACACCAAAAGCCCGGGAAAGGGCGGTCTCCTTGTTATTTACCAGATCCTGAAAAGTACCAACACCCGTTACAATCCCTCCCTGCGTTCCGCCTCCAGGACCCAGCTCTATCAATAAATCCGCATTCTTAAGCGTCTCCAGATCATGCTCCACAACAATAACGCTATTCCCGCGATCACGAAGCAACTTCAGGCCGTCGATCAACCTCTCCGTATCCGCAGGATGAAGCCCTATCGTCGGTTCGTCCAGAATGTAAAGCACACCCGTAAGACCGGAGCCAAGGTGTGCGGCCAGACGAATCCTCTGAAATTCTCCCCCTGAAAGAGTATCTCCCGATCTCGACAGGGTCAGGTATCCAAGCCCTACTCTCCGCAAAAATTCAACACGGCTTCTGACCTCTTCGTAAAGGGAAGATAAAATGGAACCGGAAGAAAGCCCGTAAAGGCGGTCCCACACATCCGAAAATTCCTCTATGGTCATCTTCACCAGATCTGGCAGGGAATAGTCAGCAACGTAAACCGATCTGGCCTGTTCGTTAATTCTCGTTCCCCCGCAGGACGGACAATCCTCTTCAAAAAGATTGTGCAACACATCATCGGGCAGGAGGTCCTGGTCAATGAGCTCTTCAAGTACCGGTATCAGCCCCGGAACACCGTCTCTGCCGTAGAGCACGGTTCTTTCGAGATCGGGCGGCAGATTATCACCATCAACCGTCTGATCAAGCCTCAGAGTGTCGTACCAGTAGTTTTTCCATTTCTTCCGAGCCTTCTGAGGGATAAAAGGCGCCTGTAGCCATGCCTCCAGAATCCTTTTTCCGGAAATTCTCCCTTTACCCAGTACCTTCCCTGCATCGACCCTCCTGACCACCCCCGTACCGCCACATTCGTGGCAGAGACCGTAAGGGCTGTTAAAGGAAAAAAGTCTGGGATCCAGAGGAAGGTACCCTACGCCGCAGTGGAGACACATAAAACGAGTACTCAAGATTTCTTCCCCGGCACCATCCGGGATGACGGCCGTTATGAACCCCTCCCCAATTCTCAGAGCTCTCAAAAGATCTTCCAACAAATTCCCGCCTGCCGATGAAACTCCCAGCGCAACCTCAACGGTGTGGTCTTCGAAGCGTGTAAGGCCCTCTATTTCGCTCAGATTGACCCACTTCCCATCTATCCGGGCTTTTTCAAAGCCGGATCGTCGCAAGCGCCTTATAAGATCACGATATACACCTTTGCGACGGTACACCACAGGTATCAGAAGAATCGCACCCTTCCTATGGTATTCAAGCGCCTTCGAGGCAACCTCATCAATCGACAGGGCTTCAACCTCTCTTCCGCAACGAACGCACCTCTGGCGTCCGGCTTTGGCAAAAAGAAGCCTCAGGAAATGATAAATTTCCGTAAGCGTTCCGACCGTTGACTTCCTCAATCCCCGGGTCAGCCTCTGCTCTACGGCGACGGTAGGGGGAAGCCCGGAAATGGAGTCAACCTCTGGCTTCTCGAAAATTGCAAAATACTGTCTTATGTACGCCGAAAGACATTCCAGATAACGGCGCTGTCCCTCGGCATGCAATACGTCAAATACCAGACTCGACTTGCCGGAACCGCTTAAACCGGTTACGGCCACAAACCTTCCCAGCGGTATCTCCAGGTTATCGATATTCAAATTATTGTGACGAAGGCCGGAAATTTTTACGAAATGACCCGAATGGGCTCTGCGGGCAAGGCCAATATCACAGACGACCCGGTTGCCCGTGTCCTTTTCCCCGGAAGAATCTCTCAGCCTGCGCAACATGTGCCTACCGGTCAAGCTTTCTTTGCATTCGATAAGCTTCCAGGGAGGGCCTTCAAAAACCACTTCTCCGCCCCGTGCACCGCCTTCGGGACCCAGATCCACGATCCAGTCGCAGGCAGAAAGCAGGATCGGGTTATGCTCAACCACGACGACGGTATGACCCCTTTTGACAATCCTCCTGAAAACCTCGACAAGTCTCTCCAGATCTTCCGGATGAAGCCCCCTTGACGGTTCGTCAAGAATTACGAAAAGCCTTTCATCCTTCTTCGCACTTTTCTGGAGTAGAGGCGCCAGCTTGAGTCTTTGAGCCTCACCGGCGGAAAAGGTTGAAAGGGGCTGGCCGAGTCGGAGAGTATCAAGATTGAGCATCTCCAGGGGTTTTAAGGCCTCGAGCAGCTTTTTCTCATATCCAGCCGAACCGCCGAAAAAGGAAAGAACATCTGAAGCAGTTGCTTCCAGAAAATCACCTATAGACCAGCCCTTGTATTTAACCCTGAGCACCTCATCTTTAAAACGCCTGCCTTTACAGGCCGGACAGGGCGAATAAACATCAGCCAGGAACTGCATTTCCTCTCTGATGAACCCTTCACCGCGACAGACATCACACCGACCACCTGGCTGATTGAAGGAGAAAAAAGATGCGGTCAGTCCCTTCATCCTTGCGTCATCGGTTCCGGCAAGCAGCTTTCTGACCCATTCCATCGCCCCCGTATAAGTCAGGAGGTTAGCCCGAGGGTTTCTTCCCACGGGTCGGCGATCCACCAGAAGCATGTCGGAAATATTCTCAAAGCCTTCAACGGCGTCACATTCTCCCGGCGACTCCTTGAGCTCGAGCCCCTTAGCTCGCCTCCACTGCCCATAAAGTGTTGTTTCCACAAGGGTTGTTTTACCGGCACCCGAGACACCGCTTACGGCTACAAAAAGCCCCAGGGGGAAACTCACCGTGATGTTCTTAAGGTTGAAGGATCGGGCTCCCCTTACCGTTACGAAACCATAAGGCATAGCCTGAGTTCTGTGCCGGATGAAATCGTCCCGCAGAGGTTTTCTCAGATAGGGAGCCGTACGGCTTTCCGGGCACTCTTTAACCTGTTCGGGGCTTCCTTCTACAACGATCATCCCACCCTGTCTTCCTCCGCCGGGACCCAGCTCGATCAGATGATCACATCGACCGAGAACCTGAGGATCGTGATCGACTATTACGACGGTATTTCCGTTTTCCACGAAACGCCGCAGGGCCGTCATCAAAGTATCCTGGTCATGGGGATGGAGGCCCAGGCTGGGTTCGTCAAGAATATAAAGAACATTGCTGAGCGAACTGCCCAGGACCTTTACAAAGTGAACCCTCTGAACTTCACCTCCTGAAAGCGTACGGGAAGGCCTGTCCAGCGTGAGATACCCGAGGCGCAGAAAACATAGGGCATCCAGCCTTTTGACTATTTCTTCGAACAAAGCCGCAGAAGAAGGGTCATCTTGAAAAAAACGCCGGTTATCGTGGAAAAATTCCCTGCATTTCTCCACACTCCAGCTCTGCAACTCAAAGATGGGAACGCCCAGAAGTCTGAAATATCGTGCCGCCTCTCCATATCTCGTCCCACCACACTTCCAACAGGGATTGTAAGCCCTATACCTGGACAAAAAAACCCGAACGTGAACCTTGTAAGTCTTCGTTTCAAGCCACGAAAAAAAACCCTTTATCCCGTAATAGTCATCCGTTCCTTCGATGATCTTGAGTTGATCGGCTTCATCGAGTTTTTCGAAAGGCACGTCTAAGGGAATACCCTCACGCCGGCAGAACTCCAGAAGCTCATGATATTCGTACCGATCCGGCGTCCATATGCTTACCGCACCATCCCGGATGCTTTTTTTCCTGTCGGGAATTACCGCATCCATATTCACGCCTATGGTTCGGCCCAAACCACGGCATTCGGGACAGGCTCCAACGGGGCTGTTAAAAGAAAAGATTTCTGGAGTGCACTCGGGTATTTCCCTTCCACAATCGGCACAACTTCTGAGGTTGCTGAATTCCTGTAAAGGCCCGTCGGGGTACAGAACGGCCATGCGCCCTTTCCCCAGCTCGAAGGCCTGCTTAACGGACTCGTAAATTCTCTCTTCCCGTCCTTCCTCCCACACAACCCGGTCCTGTACGATCCAGACGGGCTCATCGGGATTTTCTGGAAAGTCCGGATCATCGAGGCGAACAACCCTGCCGCCCACAACGGCCCTCACGTATCCCATGCTTAAAAGCATCTGCCTGGCAGTTCGATCAAAACCCGATGTTCCGTCGAGAGGAGCCGTTATGTACAGGCGATCGTCCCGGCGGGCTTTTCGAAGGTACTCCAGCACCGTTTCAGGAGATGCGCATTTTACCGGCCGACCACAGTAAGGGCAAAAAGGATCGGACCTGAAGGCATACAGATACTTCAGGAAATCGTTTACCTCGGTAATGGTACCCACCGTGGAGCGGGCATTTTGAACCGTCGTACCGCTTTCAAGAGCTATGCTCGGCGGGATATTTTCAACGGCATCGACATCAGGGCTTCCAATCCGCTCCAGAAACTGCCTCATGTAGGGCGAGAAGGTTTCCACATATCTGCGCTGTCCTTCTGCATGCAGAACATGGAAGGCCAGAGTTGATTTTCCCGAGCCGCTGACCCCGCAGATGCCCGTAATTCCGTATAACGGGATGTTGCAATCAACGTTCTTGAGATTGTGCTGTCGGGCTCCTCTTACTCGAATGAACATGGCCGATCTGCTAGCCAACAGCCTGCTTTCTCATGAAGAGCGCAATTCTTCGATCGCCGTCATAGCTGTCAACGAAAGCAACACCGATCCGACCTTTTTCCCCGTTTGAGCACATCACCTCCGCCCGTTTGACCACCAGATCCTTTATTCCGTTGGGAAGGGGAAAAGAAAGGTTAACCAGATCGCCTCTGGAAAAAAGACGAACACTTGGAACTCTGATGCCCAGCCCTAAAGGCGACATGTCAACAATGGCACCGGATAACTTTGCGCCTTCGGGAAAGTGCCGGCTTTTTATAATACCGATCTCTACCGGTATGTTATCAACCTTAATCCTGAAAGAACGCCGAAAGTTCACAAGATAGGTCGTTTCTGAACCGCAAGAACAGAGCAGACGCACCCGCCCGCCTTTTTTGAACTTTTCTACAGGCACCTGCCTGGTTTTCCCACAAGCATCACAGACAAAACTCACATAGGGCCTCAGCGGGCTTTCCCACACATCTATCTCTTTCGGCCTGTCCGTCTTCCCACGCTCTTTCATAAAACTCCACCAAGGCTAACCGGCACTGAACCGGATGTGGAGTATATCCCCGTCCTTTACGATGTAATCCCTGCCTTCCAGGCGCATCAGCCCTTCTTTTCTGGCCGATGCAAAGGTTCCCACTTTT
Organism: Thermodesulforhabdus norvegica; assembly: GCF_900114975.1. Classification (NCBI taxonomy): domain Bacteria; kingdom Pseudomonadati; phylum Thermodesulfobacteriota; class Syntrophobacteria; order Syntrophobacterales; family Thermodesulforhabdaceae; genus Thermodesulforhabdus; species Thermodesulforhabdus norvegica. The sequence goes on along the minus strand of NZ_FOUU01000003.1, from coordinate 201,757 downwards.
TTCAGATCTTCGAAATTAATGACCTCGGCCCTTATAAACCCCCTTTCCATGTCGCTGTGTATCGTACCTGCCGCTTTAAGAGCCGTTGTTCCCTCCTGGACGGTCCACGCTCTGATCTCGTCATCACCCACCGTGTAGAAGGTAACCAGTCTCAAGACCGAAAAAGAACGGGAAATAACGAGATCGCAGGCTCTGGATTCTAATCCGTATTCCTCCCGAAAAACTTCGCTTTCATCAGGGTTTAGCCTGTTGAGCTCCAGTTCGAGCCTTGCTCGCACCGCAACCGGCTCAACGTCACCGTAATTTCCCGGAGGTACCTCCGGATCTTCGTCATCGTTGTTCACAACAACGAGAACCGGTTTGCCGGAAAGGAAGGTAAAGCCTCTCAATTCATGAGCACCGGCAAGCTCCGGATATTTCCTGAGCGGTTCTTCCCCATTGAGCACATCCCTGCACTTTTCCAGCAGTTCCAGCTCTCTCTCCGGGATCCTGCGACCTTTCTTTTTTTCCTGCCCGATTTTTTCCAGCCTTTTTTCCACCGTCACCAGATCCGCCAGAACGAATTCCTGGGTCAGTTCTTCCAGATCGCGGCAGGGATCGGGAGGCGGAAAGGCAGGATTGGCAAAATTCCTGAGAACGATAACGAAGGCATCCATGGGTCGGGCGTAATTAAGAAGAGCCGAAACGTAAGACTTCTTATCATCCCGTCCGGAACCCAATCCATGAAAATCGACATAAGTGACCTGTACGGCCGTCTTTTTCCGCCCAGGAAATTGAGACACAAGCCAGTCAAGCCTTGCGTCAGGTACGGGAACGACACCCTGAACCAGTATCTCTTTTCCACCGCCGGATGACCTGTCAACTTCCTGACCCGTTAAAGCCATAAAAAGAGTGGTCTTTCCTGCTCCGGGCAGACCCACAAGGCCGAGCTTCATTTCCTCCCTTTCTCTGCAGGTTTGCTTCAAAATCGGCTTGTATAAACGTTATCGCCGGGAGTCCCCGGAGTCAACAACCTTTAGGCAAAGGAAGGCGCACACCCGGTAAATTCAACTCCTAGAGGTCGTTTTCCCACCATCGTATGAGAATACTTCCCCATGTATATCCGGCACCAAAAGCCGAAAGTACCAGGTAGTCGCCTTTTTTTACTCTTTTTTCCTCCACCACTATGTCGTAAAGACAAAGCGGTATCGTTGCCGCAGTCGTGTTGGCAAACCTGTCTATATTCACCACGACCCGTTCCATAGGAATCCCGGCTCTTTCGGCGGTTGCCTGAATGATCCGCAGATTTGCCTGATGGGGAACCAGGAAGGCCACTTCTTCACCCTTTAGCCCGTTTTTCCTGATTATCTGCTCCGTCACCGAAGCCATTTCCTTCACAGCAACCTTGAAGACCTGACGGCCTTCCTGATAAACGTAATGCTCCCGGTTCTTGACGGTCTCCAGGGACGCAGGACGACGACTACCACCGGCCTTCATGTGCAGGTACGGTTCGCCCGAACCGTCACAGTGCTGTATAAAATCCAGAATTCCGTAGTCCGGATCCGGACATGGTTCAACCAGCACGGCACCAGCCGCATCTCCAAAGAGTACACAGGTATTCCTATCCGTATAATCTATTATCGTGCTCATCACATCACTTCCGATAACCAGGACCCTGTCGTACCGACCGGATTCCACAAATTGTGCGGCAGTACTTAAAGCAAAAACAAAACCGGAACACCCGGCCGAGAGATCATATCCCCATGCTCCGGTAGCCCCCAGATCACGCTGCACAAGGCATGCGGTGGATGGGAAAAACATATCGGGAGTGACCGTAGCAACTATAATCACGTCAACGCTTTCGGCCGAAACCCCGGCCCGATCCAGACATTCTCTGGCCGCCCTGACGGCCATGTAGGAATTGCCCAGCCCCGGCTCCAGAATCCTCCTCTCCCTTATGCCCGTACGGGTCACTATCCATTCATCAGACGTATCAACCATCTTTTCCAGATCTTTATTCGTGAGCCGTTTTTCCGGCAGAAAACGACCAACAGACCTTATATAAGCTTTCCTCCCCGTCCCGCTCACATTTCACTCCTACATAACACCTTTGTAATATCCACCGTCTATGTGTATCGATGCGCCCGTGATGTAGCCCGCCCTTTCGGAAGCCAGGAAAGTAACGAGGGCCGCAAATTCTTCCGGAGTGCCGAGCCGCCCCATCGGGATTTGTGCTTCCCAGCGCTTTATGACTTCCTCGGGTGTCGTTCCTTCCTTCTCGGCAGTCACCTTTGCAAGATTCCTAACGCGATCCGTAAGAGTATACCCCGGGCAAACATTATTCACCGTGACATTGTAGGGAGCCAATTCGTTGGAAAGACTTTTTGCAAATCCCACAACTCCCATACGTATCGTGTTGGAAAGGATAAGCCCGTCAATGGGTTGCTTGACCGATATGGAGGTCATGTTGATTATTCTGCCCCAGCGTTTCTCCTTCATTACGGGCACAACTTCTCGGGTCATTACGATCGTGCTCAGGAGATTCAGACGAAAGCCAAACTCCCACAGATCATCGTCGATTTCCAGAAACTGTTTCGAAGGCGGCCCCCCGGCGTTGTTTACCAGAATGTCAACAGTTCCGTAATATTCAAGAGCCTTCCTGACAAAATCCCGCGCTTCTTCCGGGCGGCTTACATCGGCAGGTATTCCTATCACTTCAGCTCCAGTTTGTCCCTTGATCTCTTCCACAGCCCTTGGAAGCTCGGGATCGTCCAAAGCACATATGGCAAGCCTTGCTCCTTCACGCCCCAACTCCATAGCCACGGCCTTCCCCAGCCCCTGGCTGGCACCCGCCACAAAAGCAACCTTTCCCTTAAGCCCTAAATCCATTCTTAAACCCTCCTCCGCAAACAGGCTAAATTTTAACTAGGGTTCATAAAACTTCTGCATTTCCGGAGTATAATTCTTTGAATCTCTTTCATAAATGCAAAAGGGCGGCGCAATCCGTACTTCCTGACCGGCTCCCTTGACACATTCGGCGTGTACAAGCATGCCCGGACTTTCGGAATCCGAATAAATCACGGTAAGTCGCTTCGGGCGAAACCCCCGTTTCCACGCCGAAACTATCAGGTCATCAAGCCGGAAAGCCGGATAAATCAAAGACACCCTGCCTTTTGGTTTCAGTACCCTTGCCGCAACGGAAAAAACATCGTCGATGGTTGCAAAAAGCTCATGACGTGCCACCGCTTTCTCTTCATCAGGATTCAACCGTCCGGTATTCACCCGACGGTAAGGTGGATTGGAAACAACAAGATCAACGCTTTCCGGATCCAGGAATTTATCTATATCACGAAAGTCACCCCTGTGAAGAATCATTCTTCCGTGGTATCCGTTTTCTCTGATATTCATGTCGGCAAGTTCATACAAAGACTCCTGAATTTCAACCCCTATGACCTTCACCCCGGGATGGCGGTAAAGAAGTATAAGCCCAACGACACCACAACCACAACCGAGATCCAGGACAACATCACCATCCTTTACACGGGTAAGACCTGCAAGAATTACCGAATCAACGGAAAATCGGTAACCTCTTCTTCTCTGATAAACAACCAGCCGCCCTCCAAAAAGAGTATCCCGTGTAATTTCCATCTGTTTTCTACGGGAACAAACGATTTTAATTGAACCCGGCAATTTTTTCTGATTCGTCCATGGAAAACAGCACAAGTCCGCTCACGACCTTTGGATGGAAGTAGGTTGCCTTGTGAGGCATCGTGTAGCCGGATTTTGCAACCCTGCAGACCTGTTCAATCCTGGTAGGATTTATGAAAAAACCGGCCGAATAAGAACCATCCTGCAAGGACTTAAAGGCTTCATCAATATCGCGACAGAAGTGCAGAACCCTCTCGTCTTCCAGTAAGGAAACCGGCAACTCGAGAAGCTCACCGAAAACCAACCTATCCAGAATAACCACATCTACATCGTAGAAACAGGGAGCCACGCCGGAGTCCCTCAGGTAAGCAAATATACTCTCCGTCCTTCCCATAAGAAGAGCCAGAGATCCTCTATCTCTACAGGCACAACCAAAAGCCGTCCTGGAATCTGCAAGAGCCTCCTTTAAACCCTGCCTAACAACTTCCAGACCTTCATCCGTACAGTCAACTTTTTCGACTTCAAAAAATTCCCCGGCTTTCTCCAGGAAGTAATCCCACCTTTCAACGGGAAAAGATACGAACATCCTGTGGGTGGGCAGGATGGTAAGTCCGGGATTTTCCATTGCAGAAAGGTACATCAGACAGTACTCATGGGGCATCGTCGGATCGTTATGATTCCTCAACTCCGAGCGTTTCAAATCCCTGTAGGCCAGAGCGGTTTCGTATCTATGATGACCGTCGGCAATGAAAATATCCCGATCCCGGAAAAATTCACCGATCCTCTTCAAAACACCCGGGTCAGAGAGTTTCCAGATCCTGTGATTCATTCCCTGAACATCTCGAAACCGAACGAGCGGTTCGCCTTTTTCAGAGGCTTCAAACAGATCCGTTACGTAGTCGTCTGGATCGGAATAAAGGGCAAAGACGGGGCTAAACTGAGCCTTACAATATTGCATCAGCTTCAGCCTGTCTTCCTTAACCCTGGAAAAAGTTCTTTCGTGAGGGTAGACATATCCCGAAAAGAACTCCTCAAGCTTCAAAAGGCAGATAAAACCCTTACGGGTATGCAAAGCGGCATCATGGGGCAGTGTAAAGTCCAGTTCATAATAGTAGAAGCAAGGCTCCAGATCCTGAATGAGTATGCCACTGTTGAGCCACTTTTTATAAAGATCGGCTGCCTTTCGGTAAGGGGCATCCCCATCAGTACTTTCGCCCAGGTCACGAGGTAAATCCAGATGAACGAAGTTATATTCACTGCGTTTTCGGAAATCTTCACGTTCTTGAGGGCTTATAACATCATAAGGGGGCGTGATGATGTTTTCCCACCGATCGATCACCTTTTCGTTGTAGCGAATTCCCCTTAGCGGAGCTATACAGGCCATCGGTTTTAATGTCTCCTGATAATCTGTTTTAGCCTGGCGCAGAGCCGGTTTATTACATTAAGCGGCAAAGTTAGCTACCACAGCGCAGTCACTTTTGCAAGCGGCACTAAGAACCTCTCAGGGTTTTAGGAATTCAACATGACACGGCGCAGAAGGCTTGACCATCACGGCCTGAAGTGTTATCTGACAGCGGCAGCAACAACTCAAAAAAATTTTTTCACAAGAAATTGAGGGGTACTGGGATCGATGGAAAAAATCAGGTATCCTTTTTCGGCTCTGGTAGGTCAGGAATTGATGAAGACCGCACTTCTTCTCAACGTAATCGATCCGTCCATAGGCGGGGTTCTGATAAAAGGAGAACGGGGTACTGCAAAATCAACAGGAGTTCGAGCCCTTATAGACCTTCTGCCCGAAATAAGGGTTGTTAAAAACTGTCCCTTCCAGTGTGATCCTGACGACACCGACAGCCTGTGCCCTCTTTGTCGGGATAGGGTACGCAATGGAGAAACCCTGGCCGTAGTTCAGCGACCTATTCGCCTGGTCAACCTTCCCATAGGAACTACAGAAGACCGACTACTGGGAACAATTGACATCGAGGAAGCCATAAAAAAAGGAAAAAAGGCCTTCGAACCGGGCCTGCTGGCGGAAGCCCATAGAGGCATACTCTACGTCGATGAGGTAAACCTGCTGAACGATCAGATCGTCGATCTTCTACTCGACGTTGCGGCGTCGGGGGTCAATATCGTCGAACGAGAGGGTATAAGCTTTACTCACGCAAGCCGCTTTGTTCTGGTAGGGACCATGAACCCCGAGGAGGGAGACCTGAGACCCCAGCTCCTTGACCGCTTTGGCCTTTGTGTTTCCGTGAAAGCTGCGGCATCCGTGGAAGAAAGGCTCGAAATAATAAAGCGCCGCATTGCCTTTGAAACCGACCCGGAGGGTTTCAGAAAGCAGTGGGCGGCCGAAGATACCCGGCTTAGAGAAGTTATCAGGCGGGCAAGAGAAAATCTTAACCGCATCATTATACCCGATGAAATGTACGAGCTTGCCGCCCGCCTGGCAATGGCGATGGAAACAGACGGGCACAGAGCCGAGATTACCATTGTTAAAGCGGCCAGAGCACATGCGGCTCTAAAGGAAAAATCGGAGGTCGGAAAAGAAGACATCCACATGGCCGCAAGGCTCAGCCTGCCTCACAGGGTCAAGAAAAACCCCCTCGAACGCAAAGAATTCGACGAAGAAAAGCTTGTGCAACTGATAGACCAGCACGAAACTCATCAGGACAGAACATCAGGAGAATGGAAACCTCTTTATCAGAACAAACCGCCTCATACCAAAGATAAAGTATCGGCCGCATCGCCTCTTTCCTGCGTAACCCATCTCTGCCCCGGATCTCATATACCCGTCATTCCTCAAATTCCCTGGTATCGCATCCAACCCGGATCACACCCTGGCAGGAGGTTCCCCTTTCCTTCGCGCCACAAATCGGGCATCTGTTCAGGACTTCGGCTGCCCGGTCCTCAGGACCGGGACTTCGACCTCTCCCTATCCGGTACACTCCGTGCGGCCGCACCATACCAGCTTAAAAGAGGTATGAACGGCAAAGTCGTAATAAAAAGCCAGGATTTGAGGTTTAACAGGCGGCGTCGGAAAACGGGACTTACCCTTATGCTTGTCATCGACTCCAGTGCTTCCATGAGAACCAATAATCGAATGAGCAGGACCAAGGGTATAATCGAAGCCCTTATACGGGACATGTATTTACACCGAGACAAACTCGGAATCATTACCTTCAGGCATACCGATGCCGAGGTCCTGCTTCCCCTGACTCACAACATGCACGACGCCATATCCAGAGTTGAAGAACTACCCGTTGGGGGAAGGACTCCTCTGGCAAAGGGCCTGAGTCTTGCTCTCAAGCACCTTAATCAGGAAATGCAAAAAAATCCCGAAGCCGTACCGGTAATAATGGTCTTCTCCGACGGACGCCCCAACGTGAGCTGTTACGGCTCCGATCCGCTGGAAGAAACTTTAGCTCTGGCCCGTGAAATACGCCGCAAAGGAATCCAGGCCGTATACGTGGACACGGAATTGGACCCCATGGCCATGGGATATGGTTACATCATTTCACAGCGCATGAACGCAACATACATACCCATGGACAGACTTTTAAAGGAAAACAGCGGATTATAAATTTAGAAATTTGTGGAGAGATGATAGGCTATACTGTCAAGCTTGATGGTAAAGTCAATGTTTTCCACGTGACAGCAGTCGGGTACCTGAATCTGCACGGGAGCAAAGTTCAATATCCCGTTTATACCCGCAAGAATGAGCTGATTGGCAACGCTTTGAGCTGCACTGGCAGGCGTGGCAATAACCCCTATATGAATATTCCTTTCTTTTACAACCTCTTCGAGCTCATCAACATGGTTGATTATTAGCCCGTTTGGTAGCTTCTTCCCCACCTTTTCAGGATCTATATCAAAGGCTGCGGCGAAGACATAACCATGTTTAATGAAGTTTCCGTGTCTTATGAGGGCAGACCCCAGGTTACCTACTCCAACCATTGCCAGGTTCCAGGTTCGGTTCAGGCCGAGAATTTCTTTTATCTGCGAAATGAGATCCACAACCCGATAACCCACACCTCGAACCCCGAACTCTCCGAAATAGGCAAGGTCTTTCCTGATCTGCGCGGGATTCACCCCACAGTGACGCGCCAGCCTTTCAGAAGATATGACGTCCGTATTGTCTTCAAGAAGGTCTTCCAGCACCCTCAGATAAACGGACAGTCGGTTTATCGTGGCCAGCGGAATCTTCGTAAACTTCATAAAACCACAACCTCTAAAAATCGCTTTTTGAAAACAGGGTGAGCGGAAGATTCACATCCCCCCCTCACCCTGTAACCGGCCCTCGTTAAAAAACCCGCTGATTCTTTAGTGGCCGGCGAGACCGATAAATCCCTGAATAAGCTTGCTCACCGGGTTTGCGTAGATCAGAATCAACGCCACAACCAGTGCGTAAATCGTCAGGGACTCAATCATCGCCAGACCGATCAACATCGTAACCGTGATCTTACCGGATGCCTCAGGGTTCCTGGCAACACCCTCAACCGATCCCTTCACGGCAAGTCCCTGACCGACACCACAACCGGCTGCTGCGAAGGTAATAGCGACGGCTGCTGCAAGAGCCGACCAGGAGAAGAACTTCAATCCCGTTACCGTAACATCTGCACCCACACCGGCTTCCTCTGCAGCACACGCCAGAGCAGCAAAACCAAGCGAGAAGAGCACCGTCAACAACCCAGTCCTACGAAGCATAACACCGTACCTCCTTTGATTTAATTGATTGAGTTTGAAAAATCTATAAACCACCAACACCTCCGGCCTTCCTTCCAAAACCTAGTGTGCTTCTTCCATCGCTCCGGCAAAATACATCATGGAAAGCACGCAAAATATGAAAGCCTGAATAAAGCCCGTGAACAACCCCAGCACCATCATTGGCAGGGGAGCCAGATACATGCCGGCAAGGAAGAACAGAATAGCCAGAACCAGCTCTTCACCAAAGATGTTCCCAAAAAGACGGATGGAAAGACTCATAACCCTTGCAAGATGGCCTATGATTTCGATGGGCATCATCAAAGGCACCAGCCACAGAACCGGTCCCATAAAATGCTTTATATACTTAAGGCCGTGAAACTTTACTCCGATTACATGAGTGTAAACCACAACGATGATTGCACAGGCCAGAGTTGTATTGAGATTTGCCGTAGGAGCATAAAATCCCGGAATCATACCCATGTAGTTACTGCAAAGTATAAAAAGAGCAAGTGAAGCTATAAGAGGAAACACAAAGCGCCCCTCTTCTCCGACAATTCCCACCATGAAGTCCTCAAGCCCACCGAGAACGGTCTCAAAAAAGTTCTGCCCTCCTTCGGGAACAAGCTCTATCTTCCTGCCCACGGCCCAGCCAACGGAGATCAACAGAACCATCAGCAACCACGTGTAGATAACGTGGGGTAACAGCAGTTTCTGTAAAAACGTCTGGGCTTCGTCGGCACTCAGAACCACCGGTAATCCGAGCTTTTGAAGCAGCATGGGTAAAAACAAAACCGGATGTTCCATTTCTCACACCTCTCTTCCCAAAGCCTGTTTTATGAACATCTCAAAGGCCACCACGACGAAACTTATCCCCAGCAGGAAAAGCCCTGCAGCAAAAGGCAGGGGCTTGACCAGCTTCTCGGCAATCACAAGCCACATAATCAACGCCAGGACCACAAACCTCAAATAGTATTTGACCATTACGGCAAACCTATTCCGGGGCTTCTGACCACGACAGAAAATCCTCTTCATCTGCCACTCAAGCAATTCAAAATTACAGGCCATCAGAACCCACCCAAGGAAAACGCTCAGTGCCGCCCCCTTCCAAAGGTAACTCACAACCACCACACTGGCCGAACCCAGCAGCACATGCAGAATCTTTACTTTCCGGACTATTTCATAACCCGCTTCCGTCACAGCCCCCGACGTTCCTCATCTTGCTGGCGTTTTGCAAAGCGATAATAATTTCTGAAACCCGCAATTATACCGAAAATCATAAAAATCACCGTAAGCCACGGCCAGGTCCCGAAGCTGGTATCCAGCCAGAAGCCGATACCCACGCCGATAAAAATCGCAAAGGCAACCGAAAAACCTACGGCCGAGGCCCTGACCAGTTGCCTTACATAGCGCCTAGTCTCTTCTTTCATAAGACCTACTTCGTGTAATTATTCACAACGCTTACTAACACAGGTTTTCTGAATGCGTCAATCTTTTTTTCCTCTCATGTTCTTAAGAACTTTTCGAGCCGCATCAATTGTGCGGTCCAGGTCCTCATAACTATGGGCCGAACTCACAAAAAAAGCTTCAAACTGGGAAGGAGCCAGATAGATGCCATTTTCTAGCATCCCACGCCAGAAAAGAGCGTAAGCATTAGTGTCACTTTTGATGGCATCTTCAAAGTTTTTCACCGCACCGCTCCGGAAAAAACCGCAACCCATAGACCCCACCCTCTGAAGCACCATCTCAACCCCCGCATCCGACACCGCCTCTCTAAGCCCTTTCTCGAGATAGGCCGACTTCTTTTCCAGGTCTTCATAAAAACCGGGGGTTTCGAGAATCTTCAGGGTCGCAAGACCGGCGGCCATTGCCAGAGGATTTCCGGAAAGTGTTCCCGCCTGATAGACCTTCCCCGAAGGAGCAACTTCCCTCATTATTTCAGACCTGCCCCCGTAAGCCCCGACAGGGAGACCTCCTCCGATAATCTTCCCCAGACAGGTTATGTCGGGCATAACGTTGTAATACCGCTGTGCTCCACCCGGAGATAAACGAAAACCCGTTATTACTTCGTCGAATATTAAAAGAGCGCTCCACCTGTCGCAAAGATTTCTCAATCCCTCCAAAAACCCCTTTTCCGGTGGAACGACTCCCATATTACCGGCAACGGGTTCAACGATGACCGCGGCTATCTCCTTTCCCATCTCATCGAATACCTTTTCCACTGCCGACAGGTTATTATAGGGAAGCGACACGGTATGGGTGACGATTTCTTCCGGTACCCCGGGACTTCCGGGAATTCCCAGCGTGACCACTCCCGATCCGGAGCTGACCAGAAGACAGTCACTGTGACCGTGGTAACAACCTCCGAACTTCACAATTTTCTTCCTGCCTGTAACTGCTCTGGCAAGGCGAAGAGCACTCATCGTGGCTTCTGTGCCGGAGTTGACAAATCTTACCATCTCCACCGACGGAACCATTTTCACAACCTGTTCGGCCATATCCACTTCAAGCTTTGTGGGAATACCGTAGGACGTGCCCCGCTCTGCAACATCTTTAATCGCCGAGACCACAGCAGGATGAGCATGGCCGAGTATAAGCGGTCCCCAGGAACAGACGTAGTCAACGTATCGATTGCCGTCTTCGTCCCAGATATAAGCACCCGAAGCACTGCTTACAAAAACGGGAATGCTTCCCACGGCCTTTCCGGATCTTACCGGGCTGTTTACACCACCGGGCATAACAGAGCAGGCCCTTTCGTAAAGCTCTTTCGATTTCTCCACGGTCACCTTTCTACTCCTCCCCTTTCAAACGGGTTATTTCACTATGATAAGCCGAAACCAGCTCATCAAGCCCAAACATTCCCTCAAATTCACCGGCATCATTTATCACCGGAAGTCTGTAATAGCCGGATTTCAGAAATTTTATCAGCACCTGATCCAGGCTCTCGTCCCATCTTATGAAAACCGGATCCGACATCAGTTCCCCTACCACGACCAGATCGGACAGGACGTCTTCCTCCAGAACCACTCCCCGTATTCTCGGAAGCGCCAGTATCCCCTTCAAGCGGAATGACTGATCCACAACGGGAAAGAAGGTTTCGTCGGTTCTGGCCATCAACCGTTTCAGCTCGCCCAGGGTCATATCGATAGGAAGCATCGTCACGGACCGGTCGGTGGGACAGACATCTCTTACCGTGAGCCCTTGCAGAACGTTAACCACCGCCTCGGCCCTGTGAGCAGGCGAAGCGAATTTGTTAAGCACCTGTTTTTCGTAAAGGTGCCATTTTTGAGAAAGGATCATCGTGATGGTCGAGGCGAATATCAGCGGAACCAGCAGACCGTAACCCTGGGTCATCTCACTTACCATCATAAGTGCTCCAAGAGGCGCTTTGGCAACCCCGGCAAAAAAAGCACCCATACCCACCAGGGCAAATGCCCCGGGATGGCTTACGACACCGGGAAAAAGGATATTGCCCAGATGCCCCACGGCACCACCGATCATGGCGCCTATGTAAAGTGAAGGGCCGAAGACACCACCGCTCCCTCCTGACGATATGGTAAAAGAGGTTGCCATAATTTTCATGAAGGCCAGGGCAAACATCAGAGAAACACTTAACTGACCGTAAAGAGCCTGCTGTATTGTGCCGTAACCCCCGCTGAGGACCTGAGGAAACCCGAGTCCTATGAGTCCCACGACCAGACCGCCCAATGCCGGCTTAAAATGATTTTTTAACGGCAAAGGCCGAAAAAAACGGTCTCTGAGGCCGTAAAAAAACTTTACGTAGAGAAATCCGAAGGGAACACATATCAGTGCAAGCATCGCATACAAAAGAAGCTCCTTCGGGTTGGTAAACCTAACATGGGGAATATCAAAGATGGGCTGAAATCCGAATGCCGTGGTAAAAAGTGAATAGGCCACCACGGAAGATATGACGCAGGGAACTATTGCTTCGGACTCAAAATCCTCACGGTAGAGAACTTCAACGGCCGTGAGCGCTCCGCCAATAGGCGCACGAAATATTGCGCCCAGTCCACCGGCACATCCCGCCAGAAGCATTATTCTTCGGTCCCGGGCGCTAAGGTTCAAAACCTGGGCAAGCCAGGATCCAAAACCGGATCCTATCTGAGCTATCGGGCCTTCACGACCGGCGCTACCCCCTGTTGCCAGCGTTACAATTGATGCAAGGCTTTTTACATAGGGCACCCGCCATCTGACCAGGCCCTTACGGTTGTGGAAGGCATCGATCATGGCATCGGTACCGTGACCCTCCGCTTCAGGAGCCCAGGTATAGACGATGAAGCCCGAAATCAACCCGCCTATTGCAGGAAGCAACACCATGAGCCACCTTCGGAATTCGGTAGAAACCTCCCTGCGTACGAGATGCTCCCCCGCAGGATGAGTCAACTTAAATCCCGCCAGGTACTCAAAACAAAAAAACTTGCCCCATTCCAGACAGACGAAAAAGAAGGCGGCTCCGAGGGCGCTCACAACACCGATAATGCTACCGTAAACAATCCACTTGACGCTTCGTCTGGATTCAAGCTTTCGGGCAATCGCCACAATTACCGACATCTGTCTCAAGCCTCCGAAAGACCCCCTTCTTTTGTAGAAGCATCCAGAGGTTCAATAGTGTATTGTTCTACATGAAAGTCGGGTTCTCCTTTAAGATAGATCCTGCCCATTAAGGCCTCTTCGGCTTCCTCAAAGGCCTGACGCTCATCGTCGTAGAAAAGAGCCACAACGTCCGGATGAGCTCTTATAAGGACCTTCCTTCCCAAAAGCTCTTTCCTCTCTCTTTCAAGAGCTCTGAGTATTTCGTGGCAGACCGTCTGCCGGGACTTCACGTAACCCGTACCATCACAGTAAGGGCAGGGCTCCTGCAGAAGCCTCGCAAGGCTTTCACGGGTTCGTTTTCGCGTCATTTCCACCAGGCCAAAATCTGACATTCTCAGAACCTTGGTTTTACTTCGATCCTTCTTGACGGCCTCAACAAGAGCCTGAAATACCCTTTCCCTGTCCGCACCCTTTTCCATGTCGATAAAGTCTATGATTATTATCCCACCGATATTTCTCAGCCGCAGTTGATAGGCTATCTCCTTGACGGCCTCGAGATTTGTTTTCAATATGGTTTCATCAAAGTTCCTCTTTCCCACATAGCGGCCCGTGTTGACATCTATCGCCGTTAGGGCCTCCGTGGTTTCTATCACTATGTAACCGCCTGATTTCAACCACACCTTCTTGTTCAGGGCACGCTGAATTTCCACATCTATGCCGTAGGCTTCGAAAATGGGACGGCTTCCGTTGTAGAGCTCAACGCTGTACTTCAGAGAGGGCATAAAAGAATCCACAAAGCGAATAATTCTGTTGTATTCCCGTTCGGAATCCACCACCACCCGCTCGACTTCCCGGGTGAAAAGATCTCTAACCGCCCTGAGAACAATATCCAGTTCTCTATGCACGAGAGAAGGAACGGGCGAGGCAGCCGCCCTCTTTTGAATTCCCTCCCAGAGTTTTAGAAGAAACTCCATTTCTGCCTTAAGTTTCTCTCTGTCGGCCCCCTCCGCGGCAGTCCTGACTATGAAGCCGTATTCCGGAGGCTTCATGGAACGAACCATTTCACGAAGATTTTCCCTTTCCGTTTCATCCTCTATTCTCCGGGAGACTCCAACGTGCCTGACCATGGGCATCAGCACGAGATGCCTCCCCGGAATTGTCAGGTGCGTCGTGACCCTTGCTCCTTTGTTTCCCAGAGGCTCCTTGGAAATTTGCACGAGAATTTCCTGACCTTCTCTAAGGCGATCTTCTATCGGAACACAGGAGGGCCTTTCCCTATCAAAACCGGTCTCAAGAGAAACCCCTTCATCCTTGTCCACCCCGTTTTCCATCTCATCGACAAAGGCGTCCATGAAGACTTCGTCCGGAGTGAAACACACATCCCCTACGTAGAGAAAGGCCGCCTTAGGAAGGCCGATATCAACAAAGGCCGATTGCATACCGGGCAGAATCTTTACCACCCGTCCCTTATAGATGTTGCCGACAATGGTCTTATCGGACCTTCGCTCAATGTAGAACTCTGCAACGTGACCATCTTCAACGAGAGCCACCCGGGTTTCGTAAGATGCTGCATTGATAATCAGTTCACAAGGCATTGAACACCTCGTGAGTCAACTCTCTCGGTCTCTCATAACCAACTTTGACCATTCTCAATTCCGCTATCCTTTCTTCGTCAATACCTGCATGTCTGAGAATATGTTGCGGCCTGACGATAAGTCCTTCCTTCGTTCTAAGGCCAACCAGAATAGAATTTTTCCCGGTAAATTCCATAACCATCATCACATCCTTCAACAACACCTTTCTGATACCCTTCGCCTTGGGCACCTCAAGGATATCGTTATCTGACAGGCTATTCAGCCACCGTGACAGCGTAAGAACCTCTTCATCTCCAAGCCCTTCAACCCGATACCACATCTCCTCGGGGATATGTATGGTCGGTTTTCCCTGCACTTCGCACACCCGTGCAATTTCTACAGAGCCCGGCAGTTCCGAATTCCATCTCTTAAGAATCTCCTCAGGATCCATCTTATGCGTCAGAGCCAGGTAGCCGGTTTCACAGAGGCTTTCCATGCCCACGGGTACTGCATCCACAAAGGATATCCTGGGATGGGGGTGAAATCCTTTAGAATAGGCGAGTGGAATAGCCGCTCTACGGGCCGCTCGTGCCAGCAATCGCTGAAGGTCCGTTTGAGAAAAGAAACGGGCGAGATCCGTTTTTACATAGTAAAATCGATACCAGAATTCCCCGACTTCACCATCAAGGTGCATTCGCTCTTTTTCGTACTTCCTTTCAAGTTCAAGCTTCAGGGAATCGTTACCCCAGATCACCGGCTTTATCTCCCTGAAATCACAAACACCGCAACCGGTACAGCCCCGATAACGACAGTCACCGGTATACTCGCCGGAGAGCGCCTTTCCGTATTCTTCGAAAATGTATTGTTTATCCACAAGGGTTGATAAATGGTCCCAGGGTAACACTTCTTCAAAGGCGATGCTTCTCAGGGCGTATTCTCCGGGCGATATGCCGAAATCTGCCGCAGCTTCGTACCAGATGTTTTCCCTGAACTGCTCTGTCCATCCATCCATGCGAGCGCCTTTTTCCCAGGCCCTTAAAATTACGTCGAAAAGACGCCTGTCACCTCGTGCCATAACGGCTTCCCAGAAACTCTGCCCCGGATCGTGCCACTTAAGGGTAACCCCTCTAAAGCGCCTCAGACGATCCTTAAGATAGGCCAATTTTTCGGCAATGACCTCTCTGGAAGCCTGACCGCACCACTGAAAAGGAGTATGAGGCTTGGGAACAAAGGTGGAAACGGATACGTTTAATCTTGCCCGGTGGGGTTTCCCGAGTTTCCAGAGTTCCCGACAGAGAGACACAATGCCCTCAAGATCATCCTCTCTTTCTGCAGGCAGGCCTATCATAAAGTAGAGCTTTAACAGCTTCCATCCCGATTTGAAAACCTTCTCCGCCGTAGTCATCAGCTCATCTGTGCTGATATCTTTGTTTATAACCCTTCTGAGCCTTTCGCTACCGGCTTCGGGAGCCAGAGTAAACCCCGTTTTCCTTACCCTTTTGATCGCCCCGATCATTTCTTCCGTAAGGGTTCCAACTCTAAGGGATGGCAGAGAAACGGCCGTACGGTATTTCTCCAGCATTTTCGTAATAAGGGGCAGGAGAACCTGTATTGCCGAATAATCGCCTGTACTCAAAGAAAGAAGAGATGCTTCCTCATATCCGGTTTTCTCAACCCCCCTTAACACTCTCTCGATCACCCTACCCGGGCTCAACTCTCTTACGGGGCGATAGATATATCCTGCCTGACAGAACCTGCACCCTCTCGTACAGCCTCTGGCAATTTCCACCGTGAGCCTGTCATGGACAATTCCCATAACGGGAATGATGTCCCCTTCTGCATCGATGGATCCACCGTCGAGATCCGCGACAATCCTTTTGCTTACACCGGTATAGTCGGGGAATAAAGGTTTTATATCGGCCAGGCGACCGGCAGGAGAGTAAACAGGCGAGAAAAAAGCCGGCACATAGACTCCCGGTATTGAGCGGGCCTCTTCAAGGAAACCCCGGCGCGTTCCCCCCTCTTTTTTCCACTTCCTGTAGAGTTCCACCAGTTCAACAACGACCTCTTCCCCCTCACCGATAACCATCAAATCAAACACCTCGGCTACCGGTTCCGCATGAAAAACGCAGCTACCTCCGGCAACCACCAGGGGATCTCTTTCGCTTCGCTCGGCCGCCCGTAGAGGTATACCGGAAAGATCAAGCACGGTAAGTATGTTCGTATAGCTGAGTTCGTACTGAAGGCTAAACCCCACAAAGTCAAAAGAGGAAAGCGGAGCCCTTTGTTCTATCGAAAGGAGGGGATCCTTACGACTTCTTAAATACCTTTCCATATCAGGCCAGGGCGTATAGGCACGATCGGCCAGAACACCCTCAAGAGAGTTCAGCCTGTGGTAGATGATACGAAGCCCGAGATGGCTGAGTCCCACTTCATACACGTCGGGGAAAACGAGTACCCAACGAACGCTGGCATCACCCCAGCGTTTTTTACAGAAGGAGTACTCCATCCCCACATATCTACCCGGTTTTTCAACCTTCAGCAGATCCATTATCTTCACCGACTGTACTGGAATCGACCGGCATACTTTATGAGACTCCAGAAGTTAAAAGGCCTCAGAAAGGCGTCGCCAATGACCAGATCCATCCTGCCACCCCCATACAAACCCATAACACAGCCATCGCAATATCCATCGGGGATATTTTAAAAGACACCACCCGGGGTATCTTTCCCCTGTAACCCCGGGCAACCATGGCGTCGTGAATGCGCTGTGTTCGTTCATAACTTCTGATAAATATCATGGCCAGAAAATTTCCCGAAATTCTAAAGGTCCTCAAATCGCTACGCGGTCTAAATCCCCTTAACAACATTGCCCGGTACATCCGAAGAGCCTCATCTTTAAACACAAAAATATACCGATAAGCCAAAAGCAGTATCTGTGCAACGCTTTCGGGAACTCCGATGGATTTAAGGGCAAGTATGGTTACCGCATAGGGAGATGTGTCGATCATAATGGGCATGACGGACACGACTATCAGTGCTTTAAGAGAGATCCTTGCCGAAATAACCAGGGCATCCCGGTTCAGCACAAAGGGGTCAAGGGGTTCTAAAATCACCCTGACGGAAGATCCTTCATGCGGCGACAGGACTACGAGAAAAAAGCTCAGGAAAAAAAGAAAAGGCACTACCGCGGTTAGCCTTTTTAAGAGAATTTCTCCGGGGATACGGGTTATAAAAAACAGAAGGAGCGTAAAGAGAAGCTCGGCCAGAAGCACCCGAAGGTCGTCGGTTATGACCACAAAAAACGTAAAAATAACCAAAGAGATTATCTTGCAGCGGGCATCCCAGCGGGAAAAAAAGGTTTTTCCGGCGATTAAACCTGCCGGCGGAATTGCCCTGTCAGTGATAAGGTCTGTCGTACCGCCGTTTTCCGTTCGCCTTTTAAAAAGAACATATCGGAAGCCCGCCAAAAACAGAGGTAAAATAACAAAACCCGCCCAGCACCAAAAAGGGATGACCATTGTTTTCATCTCAGCAACAATTCCGGATAGGATCAGCTTTAAAGCACAACCAGTTCCTCGGGCGATATATTCATAGATACCGCGCCATGGTCGTTTATCAAGTAGGTATTTTCTATCCCCACCACACCCACACCGGGGACAACGAACTTTGGCTCAAAGGCAACGGTCATACCGGCTTCTATGACCGTTTTCTGATTTCGGGCAATAAAAGGAACTTCATCCACCTCTATGCCTATCCCGTGTCCTATGAAGACAACCCTGTTCTGTCCGTATCCCATAAAATAAGGGGCCAGATCCGTAGCGGAAACTCGCTTCATGATCTCATCATAAAGCCCACCACCTGTGGTTCCCGGCAGGGCTTTTCTCCTGAAAAGCTCGTGCAGTTCAAGGGACAAATCAAAGGCTCGGCGGAGTATATCGGGCGGCTTACCAAGCGAGAAGTTTCTCGTCTGGTCATTGAGGTACCCGTGATTGTTTATCATCGTATCGATGCTGACGACTTCATTACTCCCGATCTTTCGAGACGTTGATCCCTGCGAAAAGGCCGGGCTCACCCCCGCTCCCCCCGTGGGAAAGTCTCCGTATGAAGGAAGCGAGGCTTCGCCGCCGCTCAGTATGTGACCAAAGTACATTTCAAGACGCCGGTTTCTGACCCTTATTATTCCCAGGTTCCCCTTAAGTCGCGCTTCATACTCAAGGGTCGCAGACAGCTGCCATTCGTCCATCCCCGGAGCAATAATTTCCCGGGCTTTTTCATAAACCCAATGACCTATACGAGCAGCTCCTCTCATAAGCTCTAATTCTTCCCCGCTTTTTTTCGAACGAACTTTCCTGATACAGGAGCTTACGTCCACAATTTCCGCTCCCTTCAAAAGACGACGAATCTTCTCATACTCAAGGACACTCATTACATCCAGCGCCATGCCCACAGATCGGGGGGGTTGACCGCAAGCCCTGAGCAGAAAATCCCTCAGGTCACCACTTCTCCTCAAAGGTTCTACCGATTTCAGAGGCGTTTCTTTCTTCGCGCGATCGACATTTCTTTTCAGGGCAAACAGAGGATCACCTTCGGAGCCTATTATTATGAAGCCATCTTGAATGGTTCCCGAAAAGTAGAAAACGTCGGCAAGATGATGGATAACGGTTACCTCACAGGGCACGCTTTCGTCTTTCAAAAGCCTCCGAAACCCCTCGATGCGCCTTTCAATTTCTGCCGTTTCAAAGAGCATACCCGGACCTCTTGCTCATCTTATTTCGGAAGCAACACGTTCCACACTGTAAATATCCCTTTCTCCTTTCAGCGTAATCATGACCCTCTTCAAATGCTCCTGATCCTTAACCGCAACGGTTATCAGGCCTTCGTGCAGACCGTCCGGGAGTGGCTTTACCTGAAGGGCTCTCATTTCCGCATCCATTTGCGAAAGAGTAGAACTGATTCCGGCAAGAATACCCTTCTTATTGGCAAAGACCAGCCTGAGCGAAGCAGAATAAAGATCTTCTGAACTCGTGTCCCATTCAACATCAATCAATCTTTCCGGCTCGGCATTGGCAATGTTTTTACAGGACCTCCTGTGGACACTTACACCCCGTCCTCTGGTCACATAGCCAACTATAGGCTCACCCGGGAGAGGCGTACAGCAACGGGCAAAGCGGGTCAAGACGCTTCCTCCGCCAACCACACGGACTCCGTCGCCTTTTTCCTTCCTCCTGCCGGGAACTTCTGCTTCGCCGATAGATTGATCTTCTACCTTTGTCGAGACCTGCCCACTTTCGGGAAGGAGCCTTCCCAGAACCTGCCCCGGGCTTATCTTTTTAAAACCGACGCTGGCCAGGAGATCG
This sequence comes from Thermodesulforhabdus norvegica, assembly GCF_900114975.1. Taxonomy (NCBI): domain Bacteria; kingdom Pseudomonadati; phylum Thermodesulfobacteriota; class Syntrophobacteria; order Syntrophobacterales; family Thermodesulforhabdaceae; genus Thermodesulforhabdus; species Thermodesulforhabdus norvegica. Next base: position 181,944 of record NZ_FOUU01000003.1, on the reverse strand, counting down.
TCTACAGATTTCAGGGAAAAAGCCCTGGCCACCTCAAGCAACTCAGGGGAATTCACATATTCATTGAAATTCACCCCTTTTTTTCTGAACTCCTTCTCACAGAGCTCCCGACCGATAGCTATGGCCTGTTCCTGTTCGGCCATATTAATCCAGTGTCTGATTCGGTTTCTGGCCTTGGAAGTCTTTACAAATTGCAGCCAGTCCTTACTGGGTCTCTGATTCTTGGAAGTTATAATTTCTACGGTATCACCGCTCTGGAGCTCGTACTTAAGGGGAACTATTTTCCCGTTTACCCGGGCACCGATACACCTGTGGCCCACCTCCGTGTGAATAAGGTAGGCGAAATCGACAGGGGTTGATCCTTTAGGCAGAACTTTTATGTCGCCCTGAGGCGTAAAAACATAGACTTCGTCGGGAAAGAGATCCAGACTGATGGACCTGAAAACCTCGCCGGGATCCCTGAGCCTATCCTTCCACTCAAGAATCTGACGAAGCCACGTGTACTTCTGAATCTCTTCCACCTTCGTCGGATCGAAGGGGCGGCCTTCCTTGTAGAGCCAGTGGGCGGCAATGCCCTCGTTGGCTATCCTGTCCATTTCTTCGGTCCTTATCTGGACTTCCATGGGGTAGCCAAGAGGCCCCTTTACCGTCGTGTGGAGAGACTGATAACGATTGGGTTTGGGCCTGAGTATGAAATCTTTGTATCTTCCGGGCAGAGGCTCCCACATCGAGTGAATTATGCTTAGCACCTCATAACAATCCTTCACACTCTTTACGATGACACGAAAGGCTATCAAGTCGTACACCCGATTTATGTCTATGTTTTGCCCTTTTATCTTTTTGTAAATGCTGTAAATGTGCTTCGGCCTGCCCAGTATTCTGGCTTCTATCTGGTTTTCTCCAAGAACCCTTTCGAGTATCTCTTTCACCCGCTGTATGTAAAGATTGCGTTCCTCTTCGGTCTGTTTAAGGGCATTTTCTATGGCGTAATATTCCTCGGGATTAAGAATCATCAGTGACCGATTTTCCAGCTCTTTTTTCATCCATTCTATACCCAGACGGGCCGCAAGAGGGGCATAAATATCGAGAGTTTCTCTTGCCAGATCCAGCGGATCAAAGACCTCTTTAAGATCCTGGCGTTCCGTTAGCATCTGCATTCTGTGAAGCCGATCTGCCAGCTTTACGAGAATTACCCTGATATCCTTAGCCACTGCCAGGATCATTTTTCGGAGATATTCTGCCTGCTGTTCTTCTTTTTTGCTGTAATTCAGACGGTTAAGGCGATCGACTCCTTCTACTATTGTGGCCACCCTGTCCCCGAGATGCTGTTTGATTGTTTCTTTGGTCACTCCGTTAACGGCAAGGATGTTGTGGAGAATGCCTGAGGCGATAGCTTCTTCGTCCAGATGCATCCCGGCAAGAATGGAAGCAACGGCAAGTTCGTGGAGCATAAAATGCGACTTTAGGGGGGAAGGCGACTTTCTGTAAGCCCGAGCCGCCAGAACATAGGCTTTTTCGACCAGTCTTATGTTCGCATCGGGGTAATATGAGCGAATCCGGTCAATTATGTCGAAAAACATCACGTCCTGCACAGCGGTTCTCCCGTAAGTTCTTCTATTTCCCGGAGCAGCGCGTAAAGCAGTTCAGCTTCAGCAATCTTTTTTACAACCCTTCCCTTTTTAAAAATGATACCCTTTCCTCGCCCGCCGGCAATCCCCACATCGGCTTCTCTTGCCTCCCCGGGCCCGTTAACCACGCAACCCATAACGGCTACTTTCAGAGGTTTTTTTATCGTGGCGGTTCTTTTTTCTATTTCACAGGCGAGGGTCAAAACATCTATCTCGGTACGACCGCAGGTCGGGCAACTGATCACCTCCACACCGCGCTCCCTAAGTCCCAGTGAACGAAGAATTCCGTAGGCTATGGGCATTTCTTCTTCAGGAGGTCCCGTAATGGAGACCCTTATCGTGTCCCCAATTCCGTGGTAAAGAAGGACACCGAGGCCCACGGCAGACTTTACCGCTCCCTGCACCAGTGTACCGGCTTCGGTAACTCCCAGATGAAGCGGATAGTCCACTTTTTCGGAAAGAAGCATGTAAGCCCGTATGGTATCCATAACGCTGGAAGACTTTATGGATATCTTGATGAGGTTAAAACCTTCGTCTTCCAGGATTCTCACATTTCTTAAGGCGCTTTCAACGAGAGCTTCCGGCGAAGGCCGACCATATCGGGCCAGGATATCCTTCTCCAGCGAGCCGCTGTTTACCCCCACTCTGATGGGAACACGGCGATCCAGGGCTTCCTTTACCACACGCCTGATCTTTTCCCTTCCGCCAATGTTTCCGGGATTGAGGCGAAGGCCGTCAACCCCGGCTCTGAGGGCGGCAAGGGCAAGACGATAATCAAAGTGAATGTCCGCAATGAGAGGTATGGAAATGGCCTTTTTAATGCGCTCCAGAGTCGATGCGGCATCCATGTCCGGCACCGCAACTCTTACAACCTCGCACCCCCGGGCTTCCAGTCTCCGGATCTGAGACACCGTGGCATCAAAATCTCTCGTGTCGGTGTTCGTCATGGATTGAACGACTACGGGAGCATCTCCCCCGATTGCCACACTACCCACATAAATTTTTTTTGTTCTTCTACTGCCGATTCTGCTATGAATCATTGGCATTGTCTCCCGGAACCAAATAAATTTATCGCAGCCGATGCCCGTGAGGGGCATGAACATTAGCATATAGGAGCATGAGCATGAACACAACGCCAAGTAGAAAGATCTCCGTGCTTTTCTGTGCTTCTGAGGCAACCCCTTTTGTAAAGAGTGGAGGACTGGGAGATGTAGTCGGAAGCCTGCCCAAAGCCTTAAAAAAATTAGGATGCGACGTCAGAATATTCATCCCTCTTTACAGATCCATTCGAGACAACTTCTCGCAGATCCGGCCTCTGGAAGACAAAATTTTCATACCCGTCGGAATACACCACTACACAGGTCACCTATGGGAAACCTTAACCCCGGACGGCATTATCGCCTACCTTCTGGAAAAAGACGAGTTCTTCGACAGGACATACCTTTACGGAAACCCGGACCCCACAAGAGGCGACTATGAAGACAATGCCGAAAGGTTCATCTTTTTCAGCAGAGCAGTTTATTCGCTCTGCCTTCACACAAAGTGGATCCCCGACATACTCCACATACATGACTGGCAGGCCGCATTGGTCGCGGCCTATCTTGTACATCACTGGCGTAGAGACCCATCCTTCCAGACCGTAAAATCGGTTCTTACAATTCATAACCTGGCCTTCCAGGGAATCTTCCCCGGTTCCTATTATGGCATGACTCATCTCCCGACAGAATTCTTCAACATGGAAGGGATGGAGTACTGGGGACAGTGTAATTTTCTAAAAGCCGGGATAGTCTGCTCCGACTTCATAACAACTGTAAGCCCTACCTACATGAAGCAAATCCAGACTCCGGAATACGGCCACGGGCTCGACGGAGTCCTTAAAAATCGAAGCGACAGACTCAAGGGAATCCTTAACGGAATAGACAACGAAGTATGGAACCCCTCTCAGGATCCTTACCTACCTGCCCCCTTCGACAGTGACAACCTCCAGGGAAAAAGGATTTGTAAAAAGCACCTCTTAAAGAAAATAGGGCTCCCGATCGATCAGATCGAACGACCCTTGTTTGCAACCATTGGCAGGATGACGCATCAAAAGGGTTACGACCTGATCCACGCCGTAGCTCCAAGAATATTCGAGCAAGGCGGCACAATGGTCGTACTGGGCACCGGAGATCCCCATCTGGCTTCGCTCTTTAGAGAACTCAGGAACGCTTATCCCGACCAGTGTTCGGTTCATTTCGACTTCGACGAACCGCTGGCACACCTCATTGAAGCCGGCGCAGACATCTTTCTCATGCCTTCCAGATTTGAACCCTGCGGACTCAATCAGATGTACAGCCTGAGGTACGGCACGGTGCCAGTGGTTCACGCAACGGGCGGCCTCGAAGATTCCGTCATCGACGTAAGAGAAAACCCTCAGGAAGGCACGGGATTTAAATTCCGCAAATATTCGGCAGAAGAATTCTGGAATGCCCTAAAGGATGCACTTGCCTTTTATGAAAAGCCGGAAAAATGGCAGCAGATACAGAAACGGGGAATGAAAAAGGATTTTTCCTGGGACAGGTCTGCCCGGGAATATCTTGACGTCTATCGGAAAGTGCTGGAGTAATCAGAACTTTGATAAAACTCTAAAATAAGTCATCGGGCTTTCATTTTGAGACGGCCCGGTTTTGTGCTATAGGTAAAAAGCGCCAGCTAAAGGCAGGGCGGAAGTTTAAAGGATTACCAGATCAAGAGGGAGGTTTCTGATGGAACGCACACTGTCCATTATCAAGCCGGATGCTGTATCAAAGGGCGTGATGGGAAAAATCATTGACAGATTCGAACGCGAAGGACTCAAAATCGTGGCAATGAAAATGGTAAAGCTTACCAAAGAGGAAGCCAAAGCGTTCTACTCGGTACACAGGGATAAGCCTTTTTTTGACAGCCTTACGGACTTTATGTCTTCCGGCCCTGTCGTCGTTATGGTCCTTGAAGGAGAAAAGGCAATAGAAAGAAACCGTGAAATAATGGGCGCAACGAACCCGAAAGATGCGGCTCCCGGAACTTTAAGGCACCAGTTTGCAACGGACGTTGAGAAGAATGCCGTTCACGGCTCCGATGCACCGGAGACGGCACAGCGGGAAATAGCCTTTTTCTTCAGCGAGCAGGAACTTGTAAGGCTTACATGAGACGAAACCCATGAAAAGGGCAACGATCTTTAAGATAATTGTCGCACTGATTTTAATCGGCCCGGTCAGGGCCCAGCAGTTAGGAACGCCCATAACCGTGCCTTATTTTGAACCGCCGCGACACATGGATCTCTGCGGAGAACCCGTTCCTCTTCATCGCCAGGATGTAATGGAAAGATTCGATAGGGAATTCACAATTGTGGTTTATGCGCACGCTCAGGTCTATCTGTGGCTCAAACGAGCAGAAAGGTATTTCCCCTGGCTGGAAAGACAACTCCGGGAAAAAGGCCTCCCGGAGGATCTAAAATACGTGGCGGTAGCGGAGAGCGATCTTCTGCATGAGGCGAGATCTCCTGCCGGAGCCGCAGGACAATGGCAGTTTATCGAACCTACGGGAAAACGCTACGGCTTACGCGTGGATTCCCTGGTTGACGAAAGATACGACTATCAGAAATCCGCACTCCGGGCGATGAACTACCTCAAAGACCTCTATGAGCAGTTCAACAGCTGGGCTCTTGCTCTTGCGGCTTATAATTGTGGAGAAGATCTGGTCGCCCGAAGCATCCAGGAACAGGGCGTATCAAGCTACTATGATCTGGTATTGCCAAAGGAGACGGAAAGGTATGTTTTCAGAATACTGGCGATTAAAGAAGTTTTAAGCCATCCGGAAAAGTACGGATATTTTCTGCCGCCGGGAAAAGGTTACCCGCCTCTTGAATTTGACGACGTAAGCGTTAATCTTGACACCTATGTTCCCGTTGTAGAAGTCGCCCGTGCTGCAGGAGTTTCTCTGAGAGAATTCAAAAGGCTCAATCCCTCCTTCAGGGCAAAAGAAATACCGCCCGGCTACTATGTGATACGCGTACCTCATGGAACCGGACCGCAGTTTAAAACGGCCCTTTCCGAACTGGAAAGACGCTATAAAACCAAGATTGTTTATCACGTAGTAAAAAGGGGCGAGACTCTTTCTTCAATAGCCCGCCGCTACGGAGTCTCGGTCTATGCGTTGAAGAAGTGGAATAACATCAAAGGTGATTTAATAACAGTCGGGCAAAAATTGAAGATAAAAAGGTAAGAAAGATGGAAGAGCTCTATAGAAAGGCCGCAGAAAGAATTGCCCGAGCACGTTACGGGGCAGCCCTCACCGGCGCGGGAATTTCCGTCGAAAGCGGAATACCCGACTTCAGAAGCCCGGACGGACTGTGGTCCAGGTACGACCCCATGGAGTACGGCTATATAGAATCCTTTCGAAGAAATCCCGGCCGGGTATGGAAAATGCTAATTGAAATGACGGGACTTCTTGACAGGGCCATGCCGAACCCTGCTCACATCGGGCTTGCAGAGCTCGAAAAGCTGGGATGTGTGAAAACCGTAATCACTCAAAATATCGACAGTCTTCACCAGAAAGCCGGGAACACGGATGTTATCGAATTCCACGGCCACGCCAGAACCCTGAGATGCGACGATTGTTCAAAACGCTATGACCCCGGGGAAGTTTCCCTCGAAAGTCTGCCACCAAGGTGTAGCTGTGGAGGCCCCCTGCGCCCCGATGTTGTCTTCTTCGGAGAACCCATTCCTCCGATTGCCCTTCACCGGGCAATGGACGTGGCACGATCCTGCGATGTGATGATGGTTATCGGCACATCGGCAACTGTGGCCCCCGCATCGACCATTCCTGTAATTGCAAAGGAAAACGGAGCTTTCATCATCGAAATAAATCCATCGCCATCGGCCTTAACAGGGCATGTAACCGATGTTTACATTCCCGAGTCTGCAGGAAAGGCAGTGTCCGAAATTGTCGCCATCGTAAGAGAAATAAAAGGTTATCAGGAGTTATAAATGTTTTGCTTCGGCGGTTTTTTCCTGATTTCTTCTGTTTTACCGTCAACCAATGGATCCGGCATATTTGAACTCTTAGGACACACGGGGATTCTCGTAAGAATTGTACTGTTAATCCTTATCGTTATGTCCGTATGCTGCTGGGGTATTATTATTGCCAAGTTCATCAGATTTCGCCGTGTGCGAAAGGAAACGATATCTTTTATCCTGCGATTCCACCAGCAGAAAAATCTTTCGGTCTTTTACAGGGAAGCATCAGCCTTCTCGGAAACACCGCTCGTTCATGTTTTCAGAGCAGGATACGGCGAACTCGTAAGGGCAATCAGAGGAAAAGAAGGGGAAAAATTGCGCCCGGAAGCCGGAGAACTCGTGAGGGACAGTATTTTCAGAACCATGCACACGGCTCTGCTGATAGAAAGAGGACGACTTGAAAAATGGCTCGGCCTTCTGGCTTCAACGGGTAGCAGTGCTCCCTTCATCGGCCTCTTTGGCACCGTATGGGGCATAATGAACAGTTTCAGAAACATCGGCCTTCAGGGAAGTGCCAACCTCGCAGTGGTAGCTCCCGGCATTGCCGAAGCTTTAATCGCAACGGCCGTGGGTCTTGCAACAGCCATACCCGCCGTAATCTTCTATAACTACTTTTCTCAGAAAATCAGAGCCGTAGAAATCGAGACACGTCACTTTATAAGCGATTTCATGAACTTCGTAGATCGTGACCTCATGCGGCGAATCGCTTCTTCACCCCAGGGTGAAGAGGTTCACGGAATCGTCACGGCCGGTGAAACAGGAAGGGCCGTACTATGAGAGATTATCTTTACGAAGAGAAAGATCCCCATCTCGTCTCGGATATAAACGTTACCCCCTTTGTCGATGTGATGCTGGTGCTTCTTGTGATTTTCATGGTAACGGCTCCTCTGATGATGCAGGGCTTCGACGTAAAGGTCCCGGCGGCAGAAGCTCCAGCCATTGAGTCCCCTGAAGAACGCCTGGTTGTGACCGTAGATGCGACGGGTAAAATTTACATCGACGAATACGAAGTAGCCCTTGAAGATCTCGCACCGAAGCTCAGAGCAATTTATGCCAATCGGCAAGATCATAAAGGCATCTTTCTGAGGGCCGATAGGGCTCTTAGCTACGGTACCGTTATGACCGTTATGTCAAAGATAAGAGAAGCCGGAATAGAAGACATTGGACTCATTACGGAACCTCCTGAAAAACGATGAGACGCTCCGTTTTCGGAAGTAATGGAGAAACCCGGGAATATGCCAAGGGCGTTGGTATATCGGCCCTGATACATATGAGTCTTGTCGTTATCTTGCTGTGGATGCCCTTTGTAAACCGAACGGAAAGCCGACAATACATATCGAACGTTTATCGCGTACATCTCATATCGGCGAAAGAAGTTGACCGGGGAAAGGCTGTTTCAAAGGTAAAGACGAGCCGAACGGCCTCAACGACCAGATCGCCTGCCCCCCGGCAACCCGTCCAGCCCTTATATCCGGTGCAGAAAATAGATATCCCCGATACGAAAACCGAAGGCGTCCCGGGACTTGCCTTAAAGCCACTGGAACCAGCACCGGAGCTTGAGCCTCAGGCGAAGAAACCTTCACAGAAAATTGCTTCCTGGGAAAAACTCATCCCGGTCATTCCCGTCAAAAAATCAGGGGAAGAAACGGCAGAAAACCGTAAAACCGAAAGGACCGTGGAAGAAGGCGACGCCGAGTACGGGCTTGCAAGAAGGCTTTATTACAGCGAAGTGTGGAGGGCCATACAGAAACAGTGGGCGCTACCTGTGGAATTTTTAGGCAGAGGCGATCTTGAAGCCGTTATTGTGATTAAAGTAAGACGTGATGGGAAAATTCTTTCAATGCGCTTTGAAAAAAAATCGGGAAACTCCCTTTTTGACGATTCGGCCTGGAAGGCCGTCAAGAAAGCCGATCCATTGCCGCCCTTTCCGAGGATTTACAGCCCTCCAGCCGAAGAAATCGGAATCAGGTTCAGACCCGAGCTTGCCGGAGGATAAACAGATCATGAAAAGCCATCTCCTTGTGTTACTCTCGGTGTTTTTTCTATGCCTGCTTTGGGGAGTGAAAATTCAAAGCCGCGTTTACATCGACATAACTGAGCCTAATTTCAGAAAACTCCCTGTAGCCGTACCCGACTTTAAGAGAGAGGGAGCCGAAAATCCCGAATTATCCTCAGCGATGGCGGAACTTTTGCGGAGGGATCTTGACTTTTCCGGAGCCTTTTCCTGTCTGGATCCTGCAGGATTTCTGGAAGACCCTCAAAAAATGGGAACCACCGCCGAAGAGATATCTTTTGCTTCCTGGAAGAGGTTGGGAGCAGAATTCCTCGTTAGGGGATCGTACCTTGCGTCGGGTGGACAATTGCACCTGGAATTAAGGCTTTTTGACGTGGTTGCAGGAAAAATGGTCTTAGGGCAGGCCTATGACGGCGGAATTAAGGACTACCGGCGCATGATACATCACTTTGCCGATATGATCATGAAGTATCTGACGGGAACACCCGGAGTTTTTTCCACCAAAATAGCCTTCGTCAACAAAGACGGGGGGTTACAGCGCCTTTACGTGGTTGATTTTGACGGATCAAATCCTCTTCTGCTGACCCCCGAAGAAAAACTCGTGCTCTCACCCAGCTGGAGCCCCGACGGAAACCTGATTGCCTATACCGCCTACAGAAGCGAAAAAACAATGGGCATTTCCCTTCTTTCGGTCTTTACCGGCGCAGTTCGCACCGTTTATGAATCCTCCGGCGTGATAGCAGCGCCCCGTTTTCACCCATCTCAGCCGCTTCTGGCCGTGAGCTTATCCGCCGAGGACAATCCCGACATTTACATAATGGACGCATCCACGGGAAGGATAATAAAGAAAGCCGTAGGGGGATGGGCCATTGAGTTACCCGGCAGCTGGTCTCCGGATGGGAAAAAAATTGCCTACGTCTCAGGAGAAACCGGCTCCCCGCAAATATACATAGTGGATGTCGAAACTGGTCGCAGGTCACGGCTTACTTTCTACGGCAATTACAACACATCTCCTGCATGGTCGCCTGACGGAAGCTGGATAGCCTACAGTGGCAGGACGGACGGTCATCATCACATATTCCTCATTCGTCCCGACGGCACCGATCTTATTCAGCTAACGTCCGGAAACCACAACGACGAAGCACCCGTGTGGTCTCCGGACGGCCGAATGATTGCTTTTCAGTCGAACAGATCTGGAAATTACGCTATATGGATTATGTTGAAAAACGGTCAAAACCTAAGGCGGCTGACTGACATAAAGGGCGATCAATTACTACCGGCCTGGTCACCTCGTCCAACACAACCTTGAGTCAGGGAGGGATTTGCAATGAAACGATGTGCAGCGGTTCTAATTTCCGTGTTTGTCTTTATGATTGCAGGATGTGCAAAACGAGTAGCCTATACGCCTGCCCCGGGCGCCGTGCCGCCCGGAGAAGCCGGAGCAGGCATTGAGCAGGGCAAAATAATTGAGGATCCAAGATGGAGAGCTCTCGGTATAACCACCGAAGAAGAAAAACAGGAATTTCTCGCCGCAAAGGAAGTTTTTGAAAACCGGGACATTCACTTTGCCTTCGACTCCTACGAGTTAACCGAAGAAGCCAAAAGAATACTGGAAGAAAAAGCCGAGTTTCTCAAGCGTTATCCTCTTGTCACGGTAACCATCGAGGGTCACTGTGATGAACGCGGGACGAACGAATACAATCTGGCCCTAGGCGAACGCAGAGCTCACAGTGCCTGGCAGTATCTGGTCAACCTGGGCATAGATCCCAACCGCATGACCACCATAAGCTACGGAGAAGAAAAACCCATAGCACTGGGTCATGACGAAGAATCGTGGGCAAAAAACAGACGGGCCCATTTCGTACTTCACTATTGAGGATACCGGAGTGCTCGGTCAGAATTAACAACAGTTAAAAAGGAAGGTAAGTCATGCGATATGCTATCCCGGTTTTCCTGATCCTGATTACGGCTTTTTCTATGGGGTGCGTGACGACTCAGGAACAAACCCTCTTACAGCAAAGACTTGCCATGTTAGAGCAACGCGTCGGAGAGCTGGAGAAAAAAGTTCAAAATACCGAAGAAGAAAGGAAGGCAAAAGCCGATCTCATGGCACGCCTTGATAATCTGCAGTTACAGATGGGGCGCATGGAAGGGCGTTTGCAGGAACTTGAGCATAAGATTGAAAAGGGACAGATGCCCGTTACGACATCACCTGTAATCGCCAGGCCGCCAGAGCCTGCCCGGCAAGAGACGCCTTCAATGTCCCCTGAGGAAGCACTCTACTCAGAAGCTTTAAAGGCCTTTCAACAAAAGAATTATTCGCTATCAGAAGAAAAATTTAAACAATTTGCCGATAATTACCCGGATTCGTCCCTTGCGGACAACGCCTTTTTCTGGCTCGGTGAAATCTACTTTATAAGAGGAAACTATCTCAAAGCTATTGAATATTACCAGCAGGTGATAGACAAATACCCAAAGGGCAACAAGGTAGCCAGTTCGCTCTACAAGCAGGCCAAAGCCTGGGAGGCTCTGGGAGACAGAACGGCAGCGCGAATACTTTACGAAAAGGTCATTGAGAAGGCCCCGAACAGCGCTGAAGCCCGACTGGCAAAAGAGGCTCTGGAATCCCTGAAAAAGTCACCACAATAGAAAAACAACGGGACAACATCCGGCGTGAGCAAAACATCTGTGAAAAAAGGGCCGACAAATCAGAGCACTTACGATGTTGCTGCTTTGCTCACGACTACCGAATTGGAATTTCTACCTAACTCGTACAAAAGGGCAGCCGGTTACATTTCGAAGATAACCCCGGGCTTCTACGTACTTTGCGCCTGCGTACTCCTTATTTTTTGCACGCCCTACCCTTCCGGGGCGGATGAACCGAGATTACAGGTAGCATTGATAAGCTTTATCGGTAATCGGTCCTTTTCGGACAGCCGGTTAAAGGGCCTTATGAAAACCAGGGAGAAAGGGCTACTGGGGATTTTTGAAAAGGCCTATTACGACGAAGAGATCTTCGAATCCGACCTAAAAAGAATAGAAGATTTTTACCGTTCTGAAGGGTTTTACGATGTTCAGGTCAGCAAAGGAGAAGTGAAACAGATCGGCCCAAAGCTGATCAGGCTTACGGTAAAAGTCCATGAAGGCGAACCCGTGAGGATATCCTCAATAGATCTAACGGTAAACGGCGAAAAAAACACATCCTGGCACGATGAGCTTTTGAAGTTAATACCCCTGAAAAAAGGTCAGAGATTTCGCATTGAAGACTTCGATAAAACGGAGAAGAATATTCTAAAGTATCTGGCCGACTGGGGTTATCCAAAGGCTCAGGTCAAAAGAAAAGCCAGAATATTCAAGCAATCTCTGCAAGCCAGGGTTTCAATATCCGTCGAAACAGGGCCTCCCTGTACCTTTGGCACCCTTCGAATCGAGGGCCTTAACAGGGTCAACCCGAAAGAAATATGGCTCAACCTTCAATTCAAGCCCGGAGAACGCTTTTCGGCCCGGAAGATTCAGAACTCCCAGAGAAAACTGTACGATACCCAGCTTTTTACCTACGTGGACATTAGGGTTGAAGGCCTGGACACAGAGGAAACAGAACTTCCGGTCGTGATAACGGTGGTCGAAGCCCGACCTTATACCGTCAGGGCGGGAGTCGGTTACGGCACCGAAGAGCAACTGCGAGGTAAACTCGAGCTGGAGGCACGGAGGTTCTTAGGAGACGGTCGTACACTCCGGGGCCTGTTAAAAGGGAGCTTCATAGAACAGCTGGCCGAATTACAATTTTATCAACCTCACTTCCCCGGCAAAGATCAATCTATCGAATGGAATACCGGCTGGGACCATGAGGATCAGGAAAGCTACACCGTCAACACCTTCTACAGCAGGCCCAGGTTTAATGTAAAAATCAGCAACAAGTGGTCCTGGTATGCAGGCCATAACCTGGAGTTCAACGACCTGACCGGCGTGGACATAGCCCCTGACACCGATGACCTCTTAGATCGCCAGAAGGATAACTATTTCATCTCCTCCATTGTATCCGGATTTACCGGTCGTTACGTCGACGACATCCTCGATCCCAATAGAGGCTTTCAGATCTTTTCTTCCACCGAATGGGCATCTTCTCTGACCGGCTCTGATGTAGCTTTTATAAAAACCACCTGGGAAGGAAGGGCTTATATCCCTTTATCAAGTTTCGTTCTGGCACTGCGTGCGCGTTGGGGAACGATTGTAAATCTGGAAAATGATCAGAAGATACCCATATTCAAGCGCTTCTTCGCCGGCGGAAGTAACAGCGTAAGGGGTTATCCCTACCAGAAACTGGGGCCTCTTGACAGCGAAGGAAACCCTCTGGGAGGATCAAGCGTTCTGGAAGCAAACGTCGACTTAAGGTTTCCCCTGAAAATAAAGGGGCGGTCCTTTCAGGGCGTGCTTTTCTTCGACATGGGCCAGGTCTATCCCGGCCAGTTATCACTTGATCCCACCGACCTGAGATACACCATCGGAGCCGGTTTACGGTACCAGACTCCCATCGGGCCTATAAGAGTTGACCTGGGTTATCAGCTGAACCCACCTGATCAGGACTTTTTCGGCCCTCTACAGATCTACTTCAGCATAGGTCAGGCCTTCTGACGGAGTGCCGACAAAGGGAGGGGAAAAGCCATGATCAGCTTAGACGAAAGAGATAGGGAAATTCTGAAAGCTCACGGGATAACCGAAGAGGACATCCGCAACTACCTGCATCATTTTGAAAAAAACGATTGGTATGTCACACTGGACAGACCCTGCACGGTTGGAGACGGTATAATAAGGGTCAAGCCCGAAGAGGAAAGAAAGCTGGTAGGGCTTTTCGAAGCCGAAGCAAGGAAAGGACGGACAATGAAATTCGTTCCCGCCTCGGGAGCTGCCAGCCGGATGTTTCAGTGCCTGTGGCATTTACTCGAGCGCCCTGGCATCGAGTCCTATTCCGATCTCCTCAGAGAAGCAGAACGAGATAAGGAACTTCGGGAAGCGGCACTGTTCTTCGAAAGAATTAAAGAGTTTGCCTTTTCCGATGCCGTGATCGATTGCTGCAATCGCCTTTGCGGCTACACGCTCAATGAGTTTATGTCAAAAGGCCCTTTAAAAAAACTGGCAAAAGCAATCCTTGATGATATAGGTCTCGGACATCTTCCCAAGGCATTAATTCCCTTCCACTCCTACCCCGACGGCCCTCGCACCGCTTTTGAGGAGCACGTTATTGAGGCCTGCGGATATGTAAAGGATGCAAAAGGAGTGGCCCGATTGCACTTCACGGTCGGTCATAACCAGCTCAACCGGTTTGTCAAAGCAAGAACCGAGATTGTGGAGAAAATGTTCGCAAAACGACCGGAATGCAAACCCGAAATTGACTTTTCCGTCCAGAGCTCTTCCACGGATACTCCCGCGGTTGACCCGGAAAACAGACTCTTTAGAGACGAAAAGGGGCGACTCTTACTCCGCCCGGGCGGTCACGGGGCTTTATTAAAAAACCTTCAAAACTGTAACGGCGACATAGTCTTCATAAAAAACATCGACAATGTGCTACCCGACGACAGAAAACCACCGGTCATTCACTGGCAAAAGGTTCTCGGGGGCCTGCTTATACGACTTGAAAAAGACATTTTTAAGACGGTCGAAAAGATAGAAAGCTATGGTAGCGGCATCAGGTCTGATTTTGAAAAACTCTGCAATTCTTTAGGGATAGAAGTACCGCCTCAGAGCAGGCTTTCCGCAAAAGAAATGAAACGGATTCTCGACCGCCCCAAGAGAGTATGCGGAGTTGTAAGGAATGTCGGAGCTCCGGGTGGAGGCCCCTTCTGGGTAAGGGATGCTCAGGGCCGGCTTTCCAAACAAATCGTGGAACAATCCCAGGTAAGGATGACCGACCCTGATCAGCGTTCGATATGGGAGTCCAGCACGCATTTTAACCCCGTTCACATCGTCTGTTCTCTCCGGGACCACAGAGGAAGACCCTATAACCTGGAAGACTTCGTCGATTACGATGCGGTCATAATCACCCGCAAGCACTACAAGGGTAAACCCATAAAAGTAATAGAACATCCGGGGCTGTGGAACGGCAGTATGGCACACTGGATAACCCTTTTCGTGGAAATCCCTTCTGAAACATTCAGACCTGTAAAAAAGATAACGGACCTTCTGGATTAGTTATATTGAGGGAACGAAATTTGCTTCTCCAGATCCGGGGGAGGAAGACGGTGAAGTCGAGTAGTGTCAGAAACAGGCCCATAAGCTTTGACGACTTTGCTATAAACGGCTATCCCGGGAGCGTTAAATCGGAAAAGTCTTTCGGTAAAGAGCTTGACTCCCTGAAAGCCCGTGTTTCAAGAGCTTCGCAATCACAGAACCGGCCCTTTTATGAAGTTGGTCTCCACAGCACTGCCGGTCCCGACAAACCCGCAACCACGACAGCCAAAGCCCTGGAGGCATACTCAAAGTCCATGTCTCTGGGTGAACAAATCAGGGTATATGCAAAAGAACAACTGCTAAGCAACCCGGGAGGAGACTTCTACGACGAAAATTCCCCTGATGGATTGTACAAAGGCGATCACGATTCCTTTGCGAGCAGACTAAGGAAAGATTTTTCCGATGCTTTAGCAAACGTGCGCAATTTTTTCCTCGACCTTACGGTGGGCTCTTCATTCAGGTACGTAAACGCAGAAGGCAAAATAGAAGAAGCCCGGAAGCCTGGGCTGCTGTCGTCGATAGGCAATTTTTTCAAACACCTTGTGAGCGGGATTACCTTCGGGGCTTATGTTCCTGAAGGAGAAAGCAGACCATCGGGCTTCGCAAACCGCATCGGCCACTTCTTCAAGAGCCTCTACAGGGCCATTGTCGGTGACGGGGTTACCGGGGTCGTTAAAAGCCTGAACCACGCGACCGAAGACTTGACGCTGGCAGCCTGGAACGCCCTCGAAATGGTACCTGATGCAACTCTGGGCAACACATCCTCAGGCCGCAAGGTCGTTACGGCCTTTTTTGACACGGGTCAGGTCATTCTCGACTACGTTACGGATGTAGCTCCGGGCGGCGAAGCATGGAGCCGAGTCCACAGCGGTAATATTTTCAAAGGAGAAATGCCCTTCGTTACAAACATAAGGCAACCCACAAACTCCCAGGTCCCACCATGGCAGACCGTAAGAAATACTCCCTTCAGAAAAGCCGTTGAAACCCTCGGCACACTTGCGGTAGATATCCTGGGATTTTTCTCACTAAAAAGATGGCTGATGAACTCAGGGGATTCGGGAGATCACAGGTGAAGCGGCATTTAGCTTTTTTTTCGCTGATATCACCAATGCTGACCGGGATTTTCGCTTTCTTTGCGCTCTTTCTTCTATCACCCAATCCCGACAGCATCTACGCCCGAAGTGAAGACATCTTCCGAAGAGATGAGCTCCTTATGGGAACCGTTGTGAGTATCCAGATCGTTCATTCCGACTCAAAAACCGCCTCAGGCCTCATCGATCGGACCTTTTCGATAATGAAAGAGATGGTAAACAGAATGGACGCCCACAGAGAAGACAGCGAGGTTTCCCTGCTTAACCGTGAAGGGGCAAAGAGGCCCGTCAGGGTGAGTAAGGAACTTTTTGACGTCATTTCTCTCGCCCTGAAGGTCAGTAAAATCTCAGATGGCGCTTTTGACATAACCGTAGGTCCCCTTATCAAACTCTGGCCTGTATACAAACGATCGGGGTTCACAATTCCAGACCCTTCGCTAGTCCAGAAGACACTCCAAAAGGTGGGATGGCAATACATTTTACTGAACCCCCAGAAGCAAACGGTAATGTTTACCAAAGAAGGCGTTTCCATTGACCTCGGAGGCATCGCAAAGGGTTACATAGTAGACAGAGCTGTTGAATTCCTGAAAAGTCAGGGCGTTAATGGAGCACTTGTAAACGCCGGCGGGGATATATACGCCCTGGGCACTGCTCCTCAGGGTAAGCCCTGGCGTATCGGAATTCAGCATCCCAGAGACCCCCGTAAACTCATCGCCGTGCTCGAACTCAGGGACCTCGGAGTGGTCACATCGGGAGACTATGAACGGTATGTGATAAAAAACGGGATACGGTACACCCATATAATCGACCCGCGTACCGGTTTTACCGTTCGGGAGACTGCAAGTGTATCCGTCGTCGGAAAACCGGCGGCCTTTATAGACGCACTGGCCACTGCCGTCATGGTTGAAGGCGCAGAAAAAGGAATGTCCCTTCTTGAATCGTTACCATCGGTGGAGGCTCTCATAATAACACAGGACAAAAAAAATCCCTCCGAACTGCTCTACACCTGCACCCCGGGTTTCCTTGACTACACAGTGTGGAGGGCCTTTTCGGATCCCAAACGGCAGTAGCTCATTCCCCAACCCTATCCGACCTTCTGCCTTCAATCCGAAGGCTTATTAAGGTCCTTACGGTATCAAAATAAGCCCTGATAATCCCCTGCCGGCCGGGATCCCTCAAAAGAGCGGCCTGAAGCCGCAGCAGAGAGTTCAGCAGGTTTGCATAATGCGGTTGATTACCGCTCAAGGATTCACGAAAACCCTCTTCGCCGTCGGTCACGCTTTCTCTGGGACCTTTTCTGTTTTGCAAAAAGTCCTTTATGGCCTCCAGGGCCGCTTCCAGGCCGAGAACGTCTCCTTTTGATACCAGCTTGGGTAGCACAGACCGCTGAATATAGTCCACACAGTCCCAAACATGATTTTTGTAAAACTCCTCGTAAAAGAATAGAGAGTTTCTGATACCATAGTAGTTACTTATAGGCGATTCCATGAAGTCTCCAATAGAACTTCCCCCTTTGTGGTAAACAACAGACAAAGGATTATAGAGTATTTCAAATCCGCAACGACGCGCTCTCAGGCATATCTCGTTATCTTCAAAGTAAAGAAAGTAATCTTCCCTGAGAAGTCCGTAGGATCTTAAGAAGTCGCTTTTAATAAGCATACTGGCGCCAGACACGAAAGAAACATTCAATATCTTTTCCACATCTTTAGCTTCCGAAATACCTCTATAAGAAACACTGCTCCCGTCAAATTGGACCTTTTCCACATCGGGATAGCAACGGAGTTGAGATCCCACGATGGCAACGTTCTGAAAATATTCTGCAAGGGAGACAAGGTAATACATGGCAAGGTCGCCAATTATGGTGTCGTTATTGAGAAGCCAGACGTAGTCGGCACCCCAGGCCAGCGCCATTTTTATTCCCTCATTGCACCCTCCTCCGAAGCCCTTATTGACACCAAGCCGTTTGAAAAAGACTTCTCCTTTGAACTCTGCATGGGATGGTACATTTTCGGTAACTCTATAATAAGACCGCCCGACATCATCACAAAAGGCTTTTATTTCGTTAGAAAGGTCAATCTTTGACGCATTATCCACGACCACCACATTAAAACGCTCATAACGCTCTTTCATGAAGACGGAAGAAAGGGCTTCTAATGTGTCACCCCAGCCGTTGTAATTTACAATAACGACGGTGACTCTGGGTTCCTTTTTAAGAACATAGTTTACTTTCCCCATCCAGCGATTATGGAGAAGACGAATATTGGGAATTGAATGGTCGAAGCGGCCCGGCGTGGCACTTTCCAGGTGATAAACTACACTTTTCGGCGTGTAAACCACTCGATACCCTGCCTCTCTGACCCTCAAACAAAAATCCACATCTTCATAGCCGTTTACAAAACGCTCATCAAACCCTCCCATCTTTTCAAAAACATCTCTCCTGACGAGCATACATGCCGCGGTCACGACATCGTAATCTCGCTCAACATTTGCTTCAGGGAAATCGGAGGGCTTTCCAGCGTAAACGTGAAACGGATTCAGCGGGAAAGGAAAATTTCTGAACAAAACCCCGGCATGCTGAATTGTCCCGTTCGGGTAAAGTAACTTTGCTCCAACAACCGCAATCCTTTCATCCCTTTCCGCAACCTCGACAAGAGCATCCAGCCAGCCCGGAAGAGGAACCGTATCGTTATTCAGAAAAAGCAGGTATTTCCCCCTCGATATTGCAGCCCCTCTGTTGCATGCAACAGCAAAACCGGAATTTTTTTCGTTCCTCAGCGTTCTTACAAAAGGATATTGTCGGGAAATATATCTGAGATAATCAGGAGTAGCATCCTGGGATGCATCGTCAATTATTATTAATTCGAAAGGAATTTTAGACTTTATTTTTAGTATTGAACTAACACATTTTTTTGTAAGATTAAGATTACCGTAAACAGGAATAATTATAGTCACAAGCACAATCAACTTTTGGTCATTGTTAGTTATTTGTTTTGAATATAGTTTAGTATTTATCACACTTACTTACTTTTTATATTAGTACTTTGATATATTACACATATACTTACATGCAATATAACCATCAGTACGGACACATATTTCACATACACAATTACAATATTTCACAATGCTAAATAACATCAAAATATACTTCTTCCCACTTTTTTACATGTTTTTCTAATAGGTATTTATCCATGACATATTCATACGCATTTTTTGATATTTTTTCTCTTAGACTCACATTATTTATCAACTCATCTATGGCGTCATACCATACTTCATAGGATTCTTCACAAAGAATTCCCGTCTCGAATTCTACTATACTATTGGCATACGGATCAATACGTGAATAGATGCTTGGGACCCTACATACTGAATACTCAAGAAACTTTATATTGCTTTTGCACATGTTGAATTTACATGTGCGCAGAGGTACAACAGCAATATCCCAACTAGCTCTTTTCAGCCATCTTACATACCCATAATAATTCCGCACAAAAGTATAGTACTCAACCTGAGGCCAAGTGCGCAAGTCTTCTGGTATACAACCTACAAAGTGAAATAATATTTTGTTTCCATATTTGCGTATAAGTCTCTTGATCGCCGGGATAATAACCTGGATATCTGCTTCATGGGTTGGCGTACCACCAAAACCAATCACGCATACATCTTTCTTCTTTTTGCTGAGATTATGTCGAACTTGCCATAAATCTACATCTATGTAATTAGGAAGCACATAAATGTTATGATTGTATATCGATAACTCGTGTTTAAGGCGGTCAGTAGATACAGTTACAGCATCAGCATCTTTTATTGCTGCTACGATAAATGGCTTTAGTAACGTATAAGTTGCATAATCAGGATGGAATTCTGGAACGTTGATCAGCAAATCATCAATCTCATATATCAATTTAGTACCGTAATTTCTTAGCTGGCGTAAGATCTTCCAGTACACTGCCGCATTTCTTTGCACAATTAATATATCAGGTGGTTCCACATGATTGAGAATCACATCAATGTTATCTCCTATTTTAAAACAAGCTAATCTTTTAAATCTACTCCTAAACTTCCTTACAGGAGTTATAATCCTCAGAACAGGACATGCAGTACGTTCATCGCCATCTAGAATACATACTGCCTTTACTAAGTTTTTGCGTAGCCCGACATTTTCTACAGACATAACTCTTGTCATAGACTCACCTTTACTATATCAGCTAGATACTTCGCATAACATTTTAATATATGATTCTGATTTATTAATAATCAGGCACTATTCTTGCTTAATATCAGCCTAACCACTACACACATATGCAAATTTTCATGCAACTAAAAACGCATTATGAAAACAACATACTGATCTTCACAATATCAACGATGCCATACTGGGGAAAGCTCTGTCTAATACAGGTTTATGTTTCTCATACTGCCCTCTCACTGCATCTATTATCTCTAAGGTTTTTATACTGCAGTTTGTACTAGCTTTTGTTAAGCTCAGTATTATGCCGTTGAGAACTTTTAACCATTGATAGCCACCATATGCCTTGCTGATATTGTCAACCCGGAAGTGCTTGAGCTTATAGTCAACAAAACTTTCCACTAAGCTAACATTTCGCATGTTAAGCTCAACATTTGGCCTCAGATATCGCTGTATTTTTCCAATAGCATACTTAGTACGCTTAATCACGTCATCATAATTGACGAATAACCTCGACGTGGATCTCGTAAAATACTCGGCAGACAGCATATACCTAGCCCATAGTACCACTCCGTACACAACGGGTATCTTATCTCTATTCAAGAGTGATAATGCCACCTCAAGAGGATTTCTGTACATGATTATCACCTTAACAGCACATCCCATCTCACACAAAACCTTATCCCAAAAGGGAAACAACAAACACAACCTCGGGTCCTTCATACCAAATACTACACTATGCTCATAATCCTGTCTTATAACATCCATAGCAGCAGATATCATATTTTTATCAGCAGTCAATGCTTCTATAGAGTCGCTTGATGGTAAATTCAGATCAGTACATGTCATATTCAACTTTGGTAGAAGCTTTGACCTGTTAAAATCAACTATATTCTTATTTTCATAGTAGCCCTTTTTGTTGTATTTATTAGCTTCCAACAACAGCTTACCCATATTTACACCAAGATGATGAAGTACCCCTGCCATAGCAGAAGTGCCACTCCGATGCATACCTAGCACGACAATCGCCACTTTACCATCATAACCATCATATTCGCATGATGGTGGGTACACACGTCTGTTACTACTATCAGCTACTCTTAGCATCTAAATACCCTCATACATTTTACTAGTTTTATCTTGTTATTACCCTGCATACTATTGTTTACTATATCATTAATTCACAGATCAATTACAAATTGTTCAATTAACTACCTTATGCCACAAGAACATTACCTTTTAATGTGATATTTATAAACAAATACTAATACAAAATAGCCTTTTCAATATTACACTCTTATTGACACTATAACAACCACTCGTATCAACTTTACAACATATAATTTTACCTAATATATGAAGTTATATCTATAAAATCACCTATCTTTTACCACTAGATTCATATCAGAAGGTTCGTCTTCACATTATTTCACCAATGTACAAATAGCTACATTCATATCAGCAGACATTCACATTTTAACCATACTCAATGGTACCATATGTGATACTGCTTATTATTCCTTACTCACGTTATGACCTAATTAACATAATACTCATACAATGAAATATTACATTATCAACCATACTAATATTTATCAACACTAGATCCTTATTTAACACTATTTTTCGCACAACAAGAGAATATCTTGTTCAGATACTCAATATCTTCGTTGTTAAGTTCTTCTACAAATGAACCTATCTTACCTTTACGCACCTTTGGAGCATCATTTCTTGGCCTTAACCATGGATAAGGAAAAGTCCGAGATTGCTCTAGTTGCTTCATTTTATCGAACCGAGCATTTTCAACAGCTCTCCGGATTGATTCTTTTGACACACTGAAACCATAATACTTCAACAGCTTCTCAATTACCAATTCCATATTTCGATGGCACTCTTCATAGGTAATCTTAAGAAATCCAAAACGTCTGATAAGATAATCCCACATTACCCTAAATTTCTGAAGATTATGTGCACCAAAATAAGGATCTCTGATGAAATCAGAGATCGATCCTTTGTAATTAAAAAAGTCCTTGAAACGACCGGTCACTTGTGCATACAAGCTCACCATAACATCCCTAGGATCTCGCTCTAAATAAACAAGTCTATCGACATCACCATAGCGCCTAATACGATCTTCTATGCTAAAGTTGTGTGGGGGACAAGCTGGGTCGTTAAATTCAAATCCATCATGATGAAACACAATTTCTTTATCAACACCTAACTGATATAGTATGTAACGTATCCATGTACGCCCTGATTTTGGATAGGAAACAAAATGCCTAATCAGCGAATGACGTTGTTCTCTCACATTTTGCCTCTCAAAGATCTTTAGAAGTCCCATTTCTGATCGTCTTCCTCTGCTAGACTCATTGTTTATCTCACGAAATCCAGCTGCTAGTATCATGTCTTCCAAAGAGTCTTCCATGTAGAGTTTCTGTGTAGTGCGGATAGCAAAATACTTTTTAGACATATTTAAAAGCTTGAGTAATACATTCTTGCGACTCTCAGGTGGTAAGTGATGGTGAACACCTAGATAAATAACAATATCATAGTGTTTTAGTAGTATATCTGCATTAGAATTATAAAAATCATCCCAATTAGATATGTCGGCATGTCTAAAGATCGCATTATTCCACCTTGCACAAATAGCTTTAGCAGTCATTACCATTCCAGGATCAAGGTCAAAGCCATGTATTATTTTCGCACCTCTTTTCAAGAATTCTCTGGCAATTAGACCTTCCGCTGCTCCAATATCGATAATAGTCGAACCATGTGCCTGATCAAGCAAAGATTCAAGACCTGCAATACGGTGCTCAAGTGGCCATTTGCCGTATAATCCAAATGAAGGAGCATATGTATAGTGATGCCGACCATCATAGTGAATTAAACGTAATAATTGACGCGCGTATTCTTCCCATGAATAGGAGCAAATGACCTGCCGCGCTGACTCGGCCAGCTGTCTACACAATTCAGGCTCTCTCTGTAATCTTAAAACGTTTTTAGCAATTTCTCTGGGGTTTGGCTCTTTTAATATTAAAGCTGTGCGTTCATGATAGGCAATCGGACCAGTACCAAGAGGAGTGCAAACCACCGGGGTTCCACTGGCCATGGCCTCTGCTACCAGATTAGACCAGCCGGCATGCATCTCTGTCATTACTACACAATCGACATTATGGTAAAATCGACAGAGGTCTTCATCAAAAATCTCTCCTAATAGCTGGAGCCGCCCTTGACGAATAAAGATCTCATATCTTTTTTCTAACCCATGGACATCCTTGCCATAAAGCTTCAGCACCATATTAAGTGGTAAATATCGTAGAGACTCAACAAGAGGTTCAGGATTTTTGGATGCCAGACCACCAATGATCCAACTTCCGGGTTTTAGTGGATGTGATCTATAAGTAGAAGGGCGAAAAGAATTTGTATCAACAGCTCCGATAAGAGTATAAAACCTACTACCGGTGAAGTCAGTGAAAGATCCGGGAGGCCAATGGTCGTTGTTAAAAATAACTATATCAGGTTTGAAATATCGATTAACAATTTTAAAACGATCAAATCTCGATTGATCATTTAATATGTGCTGCACTCTGATCCCAAAATTTCTTTTTTGAAATACACGCAAGGTTCTAATAGCCCATTCGGGGAAGCCAGCACCAGGAACCATGACAGAATCCCACTGTTGTTGTAGCGCTTGATCTAAAGAAACAACGGGAAATGATGGCGACCACTCCCTTTTTTGTTTGACGTCGCCAGTCAAATCCACGAAAACTATTTCATGTCCCCACTTCCTAAGGACCCTACCTACCCGTTCGAATCGAAGTAGCCCGCCGTTAAGGGTAAACCCCGCAACGACTACCAAAATTCGTCGTGGTCCAAGCAAAGGAACGCTTGCAGAACATGGGTCATGATAGATTTTACGAAGAACGCATATCCTTCCCACCGTATCAACGTGCTGAAAACGCCCACTTTCCATTATCTCACGAATCAGCCTAAATGGACCACATTTGGGATCAGTGGCGTCGTGAAAAACGATTAAACCACCTAAAAGAACATGTGGTTCCCAATATTGAAAATCCCTTTTAACGCTTTCATACCTGTGATCCCCATCTATAAAAAGAAGACCTATCGGCCGTCGCCATGCCTGTGCTACATCGTGGCTACTCATGTTAATCAGGGCTACATCTCTGAAAGCTCTGGTAATTAGCATCGTACGGTAAAAAGATCCTCTATCTTGGCTTCCAAACTTCCCTCCATAGTATCCTATAAACTCTTCATGGGGATCGATACAATAAATCATTGGTTTGCTTATTGTGGAAATTTTTCTGACTCCTGATGCTAAGGCAATTGCGGACTTTCCTCTATAGGAACCTATCTCCACGATGCAACCTTCTAACACTTCAGAAGCCAAGCGACTAAGCAGACGACACTCTTCAAGACTAACCCCTCCATGTAACTTATCAATAATACCCCACAGGCTAGGTGAAGAATGACAAGCATTTTCTAATTTCATCAGTCATTTACTCCGCCGCAAATTATTCAATCATTGAATGTTTTTTCACAAACCACCAACTCCCCACTTTAGCCAATCATTTTAAGCCTTACCTTAGTTTTGTGCAATGCACACTTCGTGCCATATCAAAGAAATTTGCCGTCACTGAGATTTTATGCCCAGAATTACTGTAATTCTTATTATATAATCTCACAGCGGCTCAAGACTATCATCAAAGTCCAAAAAATCGACATGCAGAACGCCTAGATATGCAAAAAATAATTTAGGTCCGGATTTCGTTAACCACGAAGGATTAGAATCCTGTTGGTCGGAACCCCACAAGTACCACGTTAATAATGGCGGCATTAAGTCACCATAAAATTCTACTCTGAAAAATCCTATGATTTGCAGAATATTTCCTGCGTTTGCCCTCCGTTTCGACCGAGGACGCATCTACCAGTCGCTGAGGAATCCAACATACAACAATACCCTTTGGCTCTTGACAAAATCGGAAGTCATTCGGTACAAGCTCGAATTCGCCGATATTTTTATTTGTGGGTCAGGCATTATCATATTTCAGACGGAAAGGGAGATGGTACACCCATGAAGAGAACCTATCAGCCCAGTAATCTTCGCAGGAAACGCACTCACGGTTTTCTTAAAAGAATGTCCACAAAGGGCGGTCAGAGGGTTTTGAAAAGACGCAGGGCCAAGGGACGGAAGCGGCTCACGGTGTAAGTGTGGATAAAGCAATTTCGGAAAAGCGGCAGTACCGCTTTCGCCCCTATGAAAGGTTGAGGCGCCGATCGGAATTTGAACTGGTAAGAAAAGAAGGTTCACGATTTAAGGGGAAGACCTTCATTCTGAACTACATGGAGAGCGGGAATAGTTTCCACAGGCTTGGCATTATCGTGCCGGGCAAGTATTATCGAAAGGCAGTCCAGAGAAACAGAATAAAACGGTGTGTGCGTGAGTGGTTCCGCACTCACAAGCACGACTTAAAGACTCCGGGCAAGGACCTCGTTGTGGTTGCCCTGCCCGGCCGTCAGGATTTCAGTTGCAAATCCGTTATGAAGGAGCTCTCGGATCTGTGCAGACGGGCCGGATTAATGAACTGGGAGGGTTAGTCCTGAGCTATTTCATTATGGCTTACCGCATTTTTCTTTCTCCCCTTAAGGGTGGCCCTACATGCCGCTTTATCCCATCCTGTTCACAATACGCTCTGGATGCTTATAGAGTCCATGGACTTATCAAAGGATCCTATCTTACCGTCAAACGTTTGCTTAAATGTCATCCCTTTCATCCTGGCGGTTATGACCCAATTCCTCCTAAGGAGTGGAGTAAAGAGTAATGGAAAAAAGAGCCTTACTTGCCTTTTTGCTGTCCATTATGATTCTTCTTCTATGGGACCTGTACTTTACGCCCAAGAAGGAACCCGTTAAACCTGAAAAAACGAAGCAGGAAGAAATGATTCCAGAACAGGAGGCTGCCGAGCAACAGGAAGAACACCGAGCCAGCGTTGACGCAGAAGTCCTGCCTTCCTTCAAGATGGAGCAGATTGAAAAAGAGGTAAAAACATGGATAGTCGATACTCCGGTATATGAAGCCAGGATTCTTCAGCCCGGCGCAAGGCTTTTTTCCCTTACTCTCAAGAAACATAAATCACGGGCAGGAGAAGATGCACCTTTCATGGAGCTCATTACCGCAAAGCCTTACGGCTACCTGCCTCTGGCCGTGGAGCTTCTCCATCATCAGGATTTTAACCTCTCCACGATGTCCTATACCGGTCCCGAAGAGACAAAGGTAAAGCTGGACGGTCAGGATAACAAAACTATGGAATTTCGAGCCGTGGCAGATGGAGCCGTTGAAGTTGTTAAGCGGTATTCCTGGAAGGGCGGGAGTTACGACATTGATTTGACGGTGGAAGTCACAAATTTGTCTTCGGAACCGCTTCGGGACAGCCTGAGCCTCAGTTCCTACTACCTGCCCTACGAAGAAAACGAGCCATCCTACAATCATTCCCGGCTTGCCTATTACGCCAATCGAGAGTTAACGAAAATCGACATGAAAAAGATCAGAAAAGAGGCCGTAACGCTTGAAAACTCCGTTAACTGGATAGGCTTCGAAAACAATTACTTCATACAGGCTCTGATCCCCATGACGAATGAGCCTTACACGCTCGTGGGAAGGGTAATCAGGCCTGACGTGGGGCTCCTGCAACTGGTCTATGTTTCGCCGGAATTCACCCTTTCGCCGGGTGAAGCACGTTCCTGGAGTTTCCGGCTTTACATGGGTCCAAAAGAGATGGAAGAGCTCGAAAAGGCGGGACATCTTTTAACCGCTTCGATCGATTACGGCTGGGTTGGCTTCCTGGCAAGACCGCTTTTGAAATTTCTCGTATGGATCTACAGGTACACCCACAACTACGGTGTTGCCATCATCCTTCTCACGGTGATTATAAAGCTCATTTTCTGGCCTCTTACCCACAAGAGTTACAAGTCCATGCAGAAAATGAAAGAAATTCAGCCTTTGATAGCAAAGCTGAGGGAAAAGTATAAAGATGATCGGGAAAAGCTCAATCAGGAGCTGCTGCAACTTTACAGGACCTACAAAATCAATCCCATGGGCGGGTGCCTCCCCATTATCATTCAGATCCCATTCTTTTTTGCCCTCTACCGGATGCTTTATGGCTCGGTGGAGCTAAGGCATCAGCCTTTCTGCCTCTGGATTAACGACCTCACAGCGCCGGATCGGCTCTTTATCGGCTTTCACATTCCTTACCTGGGTGGAGTTCCCGTACTTACCCTGCTTATGGGGCTTTCCATGTTCATTCAGCAAAAGATGAGCCCTTCTCCGGGGGATCCCCGACAGGAGAGGATCATGCTCCTGATGCCCGTCATCTTTACCGTCTTCTTTATCAACTTTCCCTCAGGACTTGTGCTATACTGGTTTGTGAATAATGTCCTGTCCATCGTGCAGCAGTTCTGGATCAACCGCGCAACGTCGTAAAGTCTGTGGCCCCGGCTCAGTTGACATCGAATGGAGGAAAACGTTATGTCATCAGTGCTTGAAATTGAAGAAAAATCTGTTGAAGAGGCCATCAAAGTGGCCTGCGAAACCCTGAAACTTCCCCGTGAGATGCTGGAGATCGAGATTATTTCCAAAGGTTCTTCGGGTATTTTCGGAATAGTAGGAGCAAAAAAGGCGAAAATCCGTGTCCGTCCCAAAGCGCCGTCTTATGAAATGGCGGCAGAGAAAGCCAAAGAGATCCTGTCCAACATTCTTGATTACGTCAATCTGCCCACAATAGTTGAGGCCGAGGCAAGAAAAGACCATGTTTATTTAAATATCGTGAGCAACGGGTCGGGACTCCTTATAGGCAAGCAGGGGCAGACTCTTTCAGCTTTGCAATACCTTGTTAGCCGCATGCTCTCCAAGGAGATGGGTCAGAACATCCCCGTTGTGGTTGATACGGAAAACTACAGGGCGAGAAGAGAAAAGAGCCTTCGTGAACTTGCAATGCAATTAGGTAAAAAGGCCAAGAAAACCAGAAAACCCGTGGCCACAGCACCCATGAGCGCTCAGGACCGTCGCATCGTCCACCTGACCCTTAAAGACGACCCCATGCTGAAAACAAGAAGCAAAGGCGAAGGAAATATGCGCCGAGTGGTCATATATCCTGTAAAGGCTTCGGGAAGTAAGTCCAGAGAAAAAGGTAATTCGTCACGATAGGTAAAACTTTGACTGCGCACGATGGACGGGATTTTTTCTTCGATAGAGCAGGAAGCCCGACAAAGGGTTTCACGGGCCTATGATTCGAGACCTTACCGCAAAGGACACAATATGTGCAATTGCTACCCCCCTGGGCCTGGGGGGTATTGGCATTGTCCGCATAAGCGGTAAAGCATCCCGGGAAATTCTTTCTAAAATCTTCAGACCATCCAGGGCAAAGTTCCCTCTTAAGTCACATCGCCTTTATCACGGGTGGGTTTATGATCCCGGCACCGGAGAACGCCTGGACGAAGTCCTCGTAAGCTACATGAAGGCTCCCCATACCTACACCCGGGAAGACGTGGTGGAAATAAACTGTCACAGTGGATACGTTATCCTTGAGGAAATTCTACGCCTGGTACTCAAATGCGGCGCCCGCCTTGCCGATCCCGGTGAATTTACCTACAGGGCTTTTCTGCACGGAAGGATTGATCTTGCTCAGGCGGAAGCGGTTGCGGACATTGTAGAAAGCAAATCCCGAAGAGCTCTGGACATTGCCCGGCGACAACTGGAAGGTGCCCTCTCATCGCTCGTTTCAAGCTGGCTTGATCTTCTTACGGATATAATGGCACATCTCGAGGCAGCCATAGACTTCGAAGAGGATACGGAAGGAGAGATTGAAGAAACCCTGCAACTTGCCGAGAGGCTCAAAAAAGAACTGATCGATCCCATCGAAAAAACTGAACGGGAGAGCAGAGAACTTTCAATACTTCGGGAGGGCGTACGGCTTGCGCTGGTCGGAAAACCCAACGTGGGCAAGTCCTCGATTATGAATGCTCTGCTTAAAAGAGAGAGGGCACTGGTCACTCATTTTCCAGGTACAACCAGAGACATCATAGAAGACACCTTCGTTCTGGAGGGCATCCCGATAACCATTATGGACACGGCAGGGATCCGCAGGGATGCCGACTACATAGAACGACTGGGAATAGAACGAGCGATTTCCAGAATCGGGGAAGCCAACATAATCCTCTGGATACTTGATCTTTCCGTACCTCTATCAAAAGAGGACGACGAGATCTTCGAACTTTTAAAAAAATCTTCACAATCTCTGGCCGTGGTTCTTAACAAAGCGGATCTTGCTCATGCCTTCGGCCCCGAAGATGTAAAAAAACGGTATGGAATTGACAGTGCTCTGGTTACAATATCAGCGATACGGCCCGGGGATGTGGATATGTTGAAGGGGTTTATAAAGAACCGGTTTCTTAAAGAGGCCGTTGAGGCCGTATCGGAATCTTTCGTGGTAAGTAAACATCATCGGGAATATTTGAATACGGCCGTGGAAGCCCTTTTGCGGGTATACGGGCTGATGCTCGAAGGTGCTTCGCCGGAGATTGTACTGGTAGAGCTCTACGATGCGAAAAAAGCCCTTGAAACAATCCTTGGGAAAGGAGACGTCGGGGAAGGAATTCTGGACCGTATATTCTCCAGATTCTGCATCGGCAAGTGATTTTCGCGTTCCCTCGTGGTTTCCCGATCGCCTGACTGATTATGCATCACGGTATGGAATCGTCCTTACTGACCAGGCCGTGAGGCTTCTCTGTATGCATGCCGGACTGCTCATGTACTGGAACAGAAAGGTAAACCTCACCGGCATGGCTTCATGGGATGAAATTCTTCTCCGACACTATATGGATTCTCTCGTTCCCCTGTCAATGTTACCTCCGGGAAAGCTGCTACTGGACATAGGATCCGGCGCCGGGTTCCCCGGAATTCCCGCCAAAGCCTTATATCCCGAAACGCATGTGGTTCTGTGCGATATGAAGAGAAAAAAAACGAGTTTTTTAAAGACCTTTATAGCCTACAGCGGGCTCAGGAATGTCTCCGTCGTTCAGGCAAGCTGGGAGTCTCTCCTGGCAAACCCGGAAAGTTCAGGCATTTTCGTTTCGGAAGGCTACGATCTCATCATATCCCGGGCTCTTAAGTTAACGACCCGGGACATTTCTCTAATTCTGGACAGGGGTATCAGGGACAGGGGAGCTCTTGTGCTCTGGACAGGCCCCAAAGCCCTTAAAGAGGCCAGGGGCAACCTTAAGGGAATCAATTTCGAAGTAAGGGAATACGATTTGCTCGAAGGGCTTCCCAGAGCGGTTCTGATTTTCAGAAAAATGTGACAGGATGGAATATGGTGGACAGCGGCACAAGATCGAAACAGAAGATCCTCATTGTGGATGACGATCCGGTGGCGGGTTCTTTTCTCATACACGCACTCCAGAGCAGAGGCTACCAGGTCGTCTACTTCCAGCATCCCACGGATGCCCTTGATTGTGCCAGAAGAGAGTCTTTTGCCCTGGCCTTTGTTGACGTTCACATGCCAGAAATGAGCGGTCTTGAGCTCATTTCTCTTTTAAAAAGGGACAATCCCGAAATAGAGATCGTTCTCGTAAGCGGCTACGGGTCTCTGGACGACGCCGTAAAGGTAATAAAGATCGGCATTAACGACTATCTTAAAAAACCCTTCTCCATAGAAGAAGTATCTTTTTGCCTGAATCGTTTTGAAGAAAGAAGACGCATAAGCGATCGGCTCCGTAGAACGGAAGAGAAGTACGAACAACTGGTGCAAAATCTTCCTCTGGTCATATTCGTTCTGAATCAGAACATGGAGCTTACCTTTATAAATAAAGCCTGTGAAAGCCTGCTGGGTTACACCCCTTATGAAGCCATAGCCCTTCACCGACGATTTCCGGAAATTATTCATTCAGAAGACAGAGAGAGAATAGTCTCGAGGTTCCGGAACTTTTTTCAGGGAGAATGTGTTCCCTTCAAGGAAGAGTGCCGCCTTGTTCACAAGAAAGGTCATACGGTCTATACACTTATTCAGACTTTACCGTTGCGTTCCTATTCGGAGAAGGAGCCCTGCGAACTGGAGGGTATTATAATCGACATCACCGATAGGGTATTTTACGAGCGCTCCATCGTTCAGCAGGAAAAACTGAAAACCCTGGGTGCTATAGCTACCGAGGTTGCCCACGAAATCAGGAATCCTCTCACGTCAATAGGCGGTTTTGCACGCCGAATCAAGGCCAAATATCCGGATCTCCGGGAGGCGGACATTATCCTGCAAGAAACCCACAGGCTGGAAAAGCTCCTCAACCGAATCAGGAACTACCTCCAGCCTGTTGACCTTAAGAAGGTCTACATCAACGCAAATTCCGTAATAGAACGCTGTTACGAGCTTCTGCAACCCGAAATGGAACACAAGGGCGTTACCTGTGCCATGGAGCTGGATGAAAACCCACCCTATATCTTCGTGGATCCCAACATACTTCTTCAGGTATTGATAAATCTCTTCAAAAATGCCATAGAAGGAAGCAAAAAGCACAAAAAGTTCTGGGTTCGCTCCTTTGTGACGGAAAACCACGTTCATATTCAATGTGCAACACCCCTCGAAGAGGGAATTACGGTGGATTGCGAAACGATCTTTCTGCCCTTTTCGGAAGGCGGAAGAAGTGTGGGGCTGCCCCTGTCTCACAGACTCGTAAAAAACATGGGAGGGCTCCTTACGTGCACTCAGGAAGACCATGAAGCGGTTTTTACCGTCACCTTCCCCATAGCAAAACCTCACGAATGTGATCAGAGTGAGTTTAACGGTGCTGAAGTGGAAGGTGACCGATCGGACCTTCAGGTTTGATAGAATTGGCACAAAAGAGTTGACACGAAAATGACCCTGTGGTTTGAGAATACACGTGAAAAAATAAACAATGTTATTGCTGTCCTCAGTTCTTCAGAAGGAGGGATATTTCCATGCTTAGTGCCGTTCTTGCCATTGGGGGTCTGGGGCTTGTTGCGGGACTTGGTCTCGCCGTGGCATCGAGGATCTTTTATGTTTACGTGGATCCGAGAATTGATGAAGTGCTTAATGTTCTTCCCGGAGCCAACTGTGGAGGTTGTGGGTATCCCGGCTGTGCAGGCGCTGCTGAAGCGATAGTCAAGGGCGAGGCTCCTCCAAATGTTTGTGTTGCCGGGGGAGATGAAGTCGCTGCAAAGGTTGCGGAGATAATGGGGCTTGAGTTTGCCGGGTCTCTACCTCAATTTGCCGAAGTGGGCTGTCACTTCAGTGTGGAAGAGGCGGAGGTCAAGTACGAATACGAAGGAGTTATGGACTGCCGTGCGGCAGTACTCTTCGACCGCGGTCAGAAGGTCTGTGAAGTAGGGTGTCTTGGCCTCGGAACCTGTGTAAGGGCCTGTCCTTTCAATGCCCTCAAGATGGGGGAAAAGCTTCCGGAGGTGGATCCTCAAAAGTGCACCGGCTGTGGAACCTGCGAAAGGGTATGTCCCAAGAATGTTATTCGGGTAATAAAGATCACTCAGAGGCTTACTTCCTTCAACGAAGAGGGTCAGTGTCTTGCGCCCTGTCAGCAGGTATGCCCTGCCGAAATAAACATTCCTCTTTATATTAAAAAGATTCGCGAAGGTGATTACGAAGGGGCTCTTATGACCATAAAGGAAAGAAATCCAATTCCCCTCAGTATTGGAAGAGTATGCCCCAGACCCTGTGAAACTGCCTGTCGCCGTCAGTATGTGGACGAGCCGGTGGCAATAAATTACCTGAAGCGTTTTGCGGCGGACTATGAGATGAATTCAGGCAAGAGATATCCTCTGGCCATGGCTCCTCCGACAGACAAGCGCGTTGCCATTGTTGGTGGAGGACCTGCGGGGCTCTCGGCCGCTTATTTCCTGAGGCGTCTCGGCCATCAGGTAACGATTTTTGAGGCCATGCCCAAGCTGGGAGGCATGCTCAGGTACGGTATTCCCGAATACCGGTTGCCCAAGAAGATTCTCGACTGGGAAATCGAAGGGATTCTCAAACTGGGCATTGAAGCGCGTACCAACCTGAAGCTGGGCAGAGACTTCACAATTCAGTCTCTCGTTGCGGCCGGCTACGATGCGATACTTCTTGCAATAGGTGCCTGGAAGGACACAAGGCTCAGGGTAGAAGGTGAAGATTTGAAGGGATGCTACACGGGAATTCAGTTTCTTGCCATGGTTGCTCAGGGAAATCCGCCTCCTATAGGGAAACGTGCGGTGGTGATCGGCGGCGGTAACACGGCGATTGACTGCGTGAGGACTCTATTGCGGCTGGGTTGCAAGGATGTAACAATTGTTTACCGTCGTACCAGGAAGGAAATGCCGGCCAATGAAGAAGAAATAGTGGCCGCCGAGCACGAAGGCGTGAAATTCCACTTTCTTGCCGCACCCAACCGGGTGATAGGCCGTGAAAACGGCAACGTGACCCATCTGGAATACATCAAGATGGAACTGGGAGAACCCGACGCCAGCGGCCGTCGCCGCCCCGTTCCGATACCCAATTCGGAAACCCTGCTGGAAACCGATATGGTGATTACGGCCATCGGTCAGTCTCCTGATGTGTCCTTCACAGAGGTTGACCCGCGTTCCAAAGACATTGCTCTTACCCGCTGGAACACGATAGATACCGATCCCAGAACCCTTCAGTGCAAAACGGTTCCGTACATCTTTGCAGCCGGTGATGTTTATCTCGGTCCCGACCTGGTTGTCTCTGCAGTCGGGACGGGAAGGCGTGCAGCCGTGGCCATTCACAACTATCTCATGACGGGAACGGCAACAATTCCCGAAAAAGCGTTGCTCGGAAAGAGAATCCCCGAAAGCGAGATAAAAGAGGTCCCCGGTGTAGAAAAAAGACCCCGTGTCCACCAGCCCGAACTTCCCGTCGAAGCCCGCGTGGACAACTTCGATGAGGTTGAACACACCATAAGCGAGGAACAGGCTCTTTACGAAAGTGCAAGATGCCTTTTCTGTGGAATTACCTGTTTTCACGAGCAGCCCATTCCTGAAAAGGGTCTGGTGGTTTTGAAAGAAAAGGAAAAAGCAGCATGATAATTAACCGGGCAGGGTGATCGCTACCCTGCCCTTCCGGCTGGAGTTCGCCATGCACGAAATCAATCACCACGAACACCATAGATTGGAGGATCGTGAAAAGTTCATCAAGCGCATAGAGCACTGGATTCGACACAATGATGAACATCTGACGGGTTATGAAGACTGGAAGAGATGGTGTGAAGAGACCGGCCTTAAAGAGGTTTCAGAAATTCTGGATAAGGTTTGTGCCGGTGTAAGAGAACAGAACGAGTTGCTGAAGCAGGCCCTGGAAAGCCTCAGGCAAAGCCAAAAGTAATGTGCTTTGTGTCACGAATTGTCTTGACCGGATCGGGGGTTTGTTGTAGAGGTTGGAAGGGGGTGGCGGTTTCCAGCTGAGATACCTGGATCGGCAAACTTTTATTATGAGGCGGAAATGGACTGGAGGGAGTTCCTGGCGAAAAACCGGGAACGTATTGTAAGGGAATGGTTTGAACATATCTTACAAACCTACCCGGAAGAGACGGCTAGGTTTGTGCGATCCGAGAAGAACCCTTTTTTAAACCCCGTGGGATCGGCCATAAAAGAAGGCGTAGAAGGCATTATAGACTGGATGATTGACGAAAAATCCAGAGATGACGAACTGCTTTCTTTTCTTGACAGAATCATAAGAGTTCGGGCGGTACAGGGATTCAAGCCTTCTGAAGCCGTGGGCTTCATTCCTTCTTTCAAATTGGTAATCCGTTCCGTTTCTGAAAAATCCAGGCCTTCATTGAGTGAAAAGTCCATCCGGGATATTGACGAGGTTGTTGATTCAATAATGTTGAAGTCCTTTGATATATACATGGCTTGCCGGGAAACGCTCTACGAACTGAGGGTTCAGGAAGTAAAAAACAGAACCTTCAGACTTTTGCAACGGGCAGGGCTGGTGTACGAGATCTCCGATTCGGACGAATCTTCCGGATCGGGAGATCCCGTTGGCGAAAATTAAACGGTAATGTTCAACCAGTGAGGAGGAGCGAGGTAAGGTGCTATGGGGATGAAATTTGCGCTTAACGTCGTCCTGGGGCTTGCCCTTTTTGTTTTTGTGGGGGTTAAGCTCCTCGGTCTGGAGTACCTTTTCGGCGTAATTGTGCCTTATACGGCCGTTACGCTGTTTTTCCTCGGTTTTATCTATAAGGTCTTTATGTGGGCCAGGTCGGCGGTACCCTTCCGAATTCCCACCACGACGGGTCAGCAATATTCATTGTCCTGGATCAAACCGTCCAAGATCGACAGCCCTTATACGAAATGGGGTGTGGTCGGGCGAATGGCCCTTGAGATTTTGGTATTCCGGTCACTCTTCAGAAACACCAAGATGATGAAGCGAGAAGGTAAGATTACCTATCACTGGGAAAAGTGGCTCTGGATTGCGGCGCTGGCATTTCACTATTCCTTCCTGGTGATTTTTTTGAGGCATCTCAGGTTTTTCACTGATCCAGTGCCCGGTTTTATCAGCTTTCTGGAGCAGGCCGATACGTTTTTTGAGATGGCCCTGCCGGGGCTTTTAATGAGCGATATCATTATCGTAGCTGCGGCTACGTACCTGCTTATCCGGAGAATTATAATACCTCAGGTAAAATACGTTTCCCTGCCCTCGGACTACTTCGCCCTTTTTCTTATTCTGGCTCTGGTTTTGAGCGGTATCTTTATGAGGTACTTCTGGAGGGTTGATATAGTAAAAATTAAGGAATTGACCATGGGCCTTGCGACATTCCATCCCACGGTTCCCGAGGGTATAAGCGTATTCTTTTACATGCATCTTTTCTTTGTAAGTGTGCTTTTTGCTTATTTTCCCTTCAGCAAGCTTATGCATATGCCCGGCGTATTTCTCAGCCCTACCAGAAACCTGCCCAATAACAGCAGGATGGTCCGTCATGTGAATCCGTGGGATTATCCCGTTAAAGTTCACACTTATGAAGAATATGAAGAGGAGTTCAGGGAAAAGATGGTAGAGGCGGGAATTCCGGTAGAGAAACCGCTTGAAAAACCGGTAGAGGAACAAGAGGAGTAGGAGAATATGGCCAAGCTTCCCAAGAGTAACGAGCTTTTTGAAAGCATTGATCATACCCCACCAGAGAAATGGTGGATGGACGTTCCGGTTAACCTGAAACCGGGAAACTACTGTTACGCAGCGAAGCCCAGGCTTCTGGAAGAAGTGGGGCTTCCCAATCCCAGGGAATGGAATCCTCTCGATGAGGACTGGAAACTGCCGCCCAACTGGAAAGAAATTTTTCTGGAAGGTATCAAGGAGCGTCTGGAGCGGTTCAGAACTTTCAGGCTTTTTATGGATATCTGCGTAAGGTGCGGAGCCTGTGCTGATAAGTGCCACTTCTTCATCGGGAGTGGCGATCCCAAGAACATGCCCGTCTTGAGGGCCGAGCTTTTGAGGTCCATTTACCGGAAGTATTTCACCGTGGGCGGTAAGATGTTCGGCCGCAGAGGTGGCGCCCGTGAGCTTACCGAAGACGTATTCAAGGAGATATGGCACTATGCTTTTCAGTGCACCGAGTGTCGTCGATGCTCGGTATTCTGTCCTTACGGAATTGACACGGCGGAAGTCACGATCATAGCAAGGGAACTTATCAATCTGCTCGGTTGCAATATCGACTGGATCATGGGGCCTGTGGCCAATTGCTACCGCACGGGTAACCATCTCGGCATTCAGCCCCATGCCTTCCGGGATATGATCGAATTTTTCTGCGACGAAATCGAAGAGGTTACCGGTATCAGACCCGAACCCACTTTTAACCGCAAGGGTGCAGAGATTTTATTTGTTACACCGTCGGGTGACGTCTTTGCAGATCCCGGAACTTACACCTGCATGGGATATCTCATGCTCTTCCACGAACTGGGTCTGGATTACACCTGGAGCACCTATGCGTCGGAAGGCGGAAACTTCGGTTTCTTCACGTCTCATGAGATGGCGAAACGCCTTTACTACAAGATCTACTCTGAAGCCAAACGTCTCGGCGTCAAGTACATCATTGGCGGTGAATGCGGTCACATGTGGCGCCTCGTACATCAGTACCTGAACACCTGGTGGGGGCCGCCGGACTTCCTGGAGGTGCCGGTTTCACCCATAACGGGCACAAAGTTTGAGCATGCAAAGGCAACCAAGATGATTCATATAGTCGAGTTCACCGCTGACCTCATTCGTCACGGTAAACTCAAACTTGATCCAAGCAGGAACGACCACCTTAGTGTTACCTTCCACGATTCCTGCAACGTATCACGCGGTATGGGCATGTTTGAAGAACCCAGGTATGTTTTGAAGCACGTGTGCAACAACTTTTATGAGATGCCTCCGGAAACCATACGTGAGCAGACCTTCTGCTGTGGAAGCGGTTCCGGTCTGAATACCGACGAGTTCATGGAAATGAGAATGCGTGGTGGATTGCCCAGGGCAAATGCCGTAAAGCATGTCCATGATAAGCACGGCGTGAATATGCTCTGTTGCATCTGCGCAATCGACCGAGCAGTTCTTACACCTCTTATGAACTACTGGGTACCCGGCGTTGGAGTTACCGGTTTGCATGAGCTTGTAGGAAACGCCCTTGTTATGGAAGGCGAAAAGAAACGAACCACGGATCTCCGTGGAGAACCCCTGCCCGGCATGGAGGAGGAAGTAGAAGATGAGGATCTATGATGCAAAACCCATTCTTATAGGGTTGGCAATATTTCTGGGGCTGAGCACCTTTCCCTTCTGGTACAACGGCGGAAAGGCCGCTACACCCCCGCAACCCAGCCTTGAGACCCCTGAAATTCAGAAGATGGAGAAAAAGGAGTGCGTGGCGGCGAGAGATTACATGAGAACATCTCACATGGTCATGCTCAACGACTGGCGTACCGAGGTTGTGCGTAACGGCAGACGATATTATGTGACGGCCGGTGGGGCAACCTATCCGGCAAGCCTTCAGCTAGCGTGCATGAAATGCCATTCCAACAAGGCGCAGTTTTGCGATACCTGTCATAATTACATCGGTCTTAAACCTTATTGCTGGGATTGCCATCTGGAACCACCGCAGGGTCAACAGGTTGAGCAAGTTGCAAAAGGGGAGTAAGGCATGAATAAAGATAGAAGAACATTTTTGAAGATAAGCGGAGCATGTGCTGTTGGGCTTTCGGCGCTACCGTTTGTGAAAGCTGTAGCGCAGGAAAAAAAGGGCCCGGCTTATGTGAACCTGCCCGAAGCCATTACCGGAAAGCGCTGGGCTATGGTAGTGGACGTGCCGAAGTGCCAGGAGTATCAGAGACGGCACGGCGAATGTACCCGCTGTAGTGAGGCCTGTCATACCGTTCATAATGTCCCTACCATAGAAGGCGAAGAAGAAATAAAATGGATATGGCAGGATACCTTTGAACACGCCTTCCCGGGGACGGCTCATGAATACGTGCCTGAAGAGCTCAGGGAGGGACCTTTTATTCTGCTCTGCAACCATTGTGCAAATCCGCCCTGCGTGCAGGTATGTCCCACAAAGGCGACTTTCCAGAGAGAAGACGGCATTGTGATGATGGATCACCACAGGTGCATCGGATGCAGGTACTGCATGGCCGGCTGTCCCTTCGGGGCAAGAAGCTTCAACTGGAGAGATCCTCGTCCTTACATTAAGCAGTTGAATTACGATTTTCCCACACGGCGTCGGGGTGTTGTCGAGAAGTGCACCTTCTGTCCTGAGCGGCTTGCCGTCGGGCTGCAACCGGCCTGCGTTGAAGCATGCCCTGCTAAAGCCCTTATCTTCGGAGACCTTGAAGACCCGGTGTCTGAGGTAAGAAGGATTCTCAAGGAAAAATTCACGCTCCGTAGAAAGTTCGAACTTGGAACTTATCCCAATGTTTATTACATCGTTTAACGTCAAGGTATGAGGGAGAGCTATGCTGGACAGGGTTTTTACCACTGCAGGAGAACAGTTTAAGAGGTTACTCCTGGGTCTGCTTGTGTTGATGGGCCTGGGCTTTATTTGTTACCTCTTTCAGTTCACCAAGGGTTTGACCATAACCGGTATGGGCCGTGACGTATCCTGGGGTCTTTATATTGCTCAGTTTACCTTTCTCGTCGGTGTTGCGGCATCTGCCGTTATGGTTGTTTTGCCCTATTATCTTCACAACTACAAAGTTTTCGGGCGTATCACGATCTTGGGTGAGTTTCTGGCCATAGCTGCCGTATCAATGTGTTTGCTTTTCATTATAGTCGACCTCGGTATGCCTCACAGGCTTTTTAATGTGCTGAGGTATCCCACCCCCAACTCAATACTTTTCTGGGACATGATCGTTCTTAACGGTTACCTGCTTCTTAATATTCTCATCGGCTGGAATGTGCTGGATGCCGAAAGGATGGGCGTTGCCCCTCCCAGGTGGGTAAAACCTCTCATTTACATTTCCATCCCCTGGGCGATAAGCATTCACACGGTTACGGCTTTCCTGTACGCCGGGCTTCCGGGTCGTCATTACTGGCTCACCGCCATTATGGCTGCTCGTTTTCTTGCATCGGCATTCTCTTCGGGTCCTGCTTTTCTGATATTGCTTGCTCTTTTTATCAGAAAGCGCACCAAGTTCGATCCGGGTGAAGAGGCCATACAGGCTCTGGCAAAGATCGTCACCTATGCCTTGATTATCAGCGTGTTCTTCGTATTCCTTGAGCTCTTTACGGCCTATTACAGCCAGATTCCCAGCCATACGATGCACTTTGACTATCTCCTCTTCGGTCTACACGGTCACGCCAAGCTCGTGCCCTGGACCTGGCTGTCCAACATTCTTGCGGTCGTAGCTCTCGTGCTTCTGATAAATCCGAACACGAGAAAACAGGAACAAACGCTGAAGATCGGATGTCTTGCCACGTTTTTCAGCCTCTGGATTGAGAAAGGTATAACCCTTGTTATCGCGGGATTTATTCCAAATCCCTTTGAGCGTATAACCGAGTATATGCCCACGATACCCGAGGTCTTTATAACACTGGGTGTCTGGGCTACGGGCTTCTTTATCCTTGCCGTTCTGTACAAGATCGCCGTTGCAATAAAGGAAGAGGTTGCAGCCTAGAGCACTTGAGTGAACGTAATTCCGGAACCCACCTGCACAGGCCAAAGTGCCTGTGCAGGTGGGTTTTGTGTTAGCGAAGATTGGAGGAAGACATGGATATCACGGTGGTTTTGCCTCAAAAGGAAATACCCCGAAGATGGTACAACGTTCTTGCCGATCTCCCCACCCCTCTCGACCCGCCCCTCCATCCTATCACGAAAAGGCCGGTAAGACCGGAGGATCTGGAAGCAATCTTTCCGACGAAGCTCATAGAGCAGGAAGTCAGCAACGAGAGGTGGATTGACATACCCGAAGAGGTGCTCCGGACCTATTGCCTGTGGCGCCCGACACCACTCAGGCGGGCTTATTTCCTGGAAAAAGCTCTGGGTACCCCTGCTCGCATCTACGTAAAAGACGAAAGTGTAAGCCCGCCCGGAAGTCATAAACCCAACACGGCAGTCCCTCAGGCCTATTACAACAAAATGGAAGGAACTAGGAAGATCTGTACCGAAACCGGTGCGGGTCAGTGGGGAAGCGCCCTTGCCTTTGCCTGTTCACGGTTTGGCCTTGAATGTGAAGTTTACATGGTAAGGGTTAGCTATAACCAGAAACCCTGCAGGCGCAGGATGATGGAAATATGGGGCGCCAGATGCATACCCAGCCCGAGCGATCGGACGGAAACGGGCAGAAAAATTCTGGCAGAAGATCCCGATTCACCAGGAAGTCTCGGCATAG
Organism: Thermodesulforhabdus norvegica; assembly: GCF_900114975.1. Classification (NCBI taxonomy): domain Bacteria; kingdom Pseudomonadati; phylum Thermodesulfobacteriota; class Syntrophobacteria; order Syntrophobacterales; family Thermodesulforhabdaceae; genus Thermodesulforhabdus; species Thermodesulforhabdus norvegica. Next base: position 140,874 of record NZ_FOUU01000003.1, on the reverse strand, counting down.
CCATAAGCGAGGCCATTGAAGTCGCCGTGAGTTCTAAAGACTCAAAATACGCCCTTGGAAGTGTCCTCAATCACGTCCTTCTTCACCAAACGATCATCGGTCTGGAAGCCCGCAAGCAGCTGGAAAGCATCGGTGAATACCCGGACGTGATCATAGGCTGTGCCGGAGGCGGAAGCAACTTTGCAGGACTTGCCCTTCCTTTCGTGAAAGATCGAATTGAAGGGAAGGAGATAAAAATCATTGCAGTAGAACCGGCCTCCTGCCCCACTCTCACGAAGGGAAAATTTCTTTACGATTTCGGCGACACATCGGGTAAGACACCTCTCCTACCGATGTACACCCTGGGCCATAATTTTATGCCACCTCCTCTTCATGCCGGAGGTCTTCGTTACCACGGGATGGCACCGATTGTGAGCAAGCTTTTCAAGGAAGGAATAATCGAAGCCAGAGCTGTAAATCAGCTGGAATCCTTTGCAGCCGGAGTTGCCTGGGCACGCGCCGAAGGAACGATTCCTGCTCCCGAGACGAACCACGCAATCGCCGCAGTTATCGAAGAAGCAAAACTCGCAAAAGAAGAGGGCCGTGAAAGGGTTATAGTGTTTACCTTCAGCGGTCATGGGCTACTCGACATGGGTGCTTATGAAGCGTATCTGGAAGGAGGGCTCTCAAATCACGCCCTTTCAGAAGAAGAAATTCAAAAAACATTGAAAGAAGTTAATGCCATCACGAGACAGGAGTAAACAGAAAATACCACCTCAGGGCGGGTGTCGTCACCCGCCCAATTATTTTCTTTGCCGATCTCTAGAAATACAGGAAATTAAAGCTCCGGTGGTCCGGAAGGAATAAGGCATACGAAGGTGAGTACTTCGGTGCCGGTATTCCTGATCTGATGTTCTTCTCCTCCCGGAATAAAAATGGCCGTTCCTTCCTCAATAGGAACCCACTGCCCCTTTTGCCAGACCGAACCACTTCCCTTATGGACGAATATCTCATGCTCCCAGTCATGAGCATGCAGAGGTGTATGGCCGCCGGGTTCGAGCTCAAAAATTCTCATGCAAAATTTTCCGGCGCCGTCATCTTTTCCGATCAAAACCCTTCCACGCACACCTTTTACTCCACCACCGTCCATCACTCTGGCAGGAACATCCCGATAGCGGACGACCTTCATCTGGTTTTCTCCTTTTCCAAACTTTTTATATCCTCTTCCGGAGGAAACAACTTCAGCAGCCTGCGGGCAAGCTGCTTCAGTTCGGGATCACGAAGCTCTTTTATGAATTTTTTGGATTCAGGAGTCAACGGATAGGTCTTAGCCTTCCTGAGCCGTCTTTTCTTTTTTTTGCCCTCTCGCTTCACTTCGGGTTCGGAAACCCCTGAACCTTTATCCCAAGCTTCAACGGGACCAACTTTGACGACCAGCTTACTAACCACTTCAACGGGAAAGCGGGAATTGATCTTGCAGATCAGATCCCGGGCATTCAGTTCCATGTGATGTTTCCAGACGCTGTCCAGCACATGTATCTTGAGTACGCCTTTTTTGAGGCTTACGGGAACCGCATACCTTGCTACCTGTTCTCCCACAATGTCTTCCCAACGGCCCAGAACACCACCCAGAGAAAAGGGCTGTTTTTCTATGAGTCTCTGAACAAGTTCGGAGACCGGAACCGGTTCTCTGGAAGTTTCCGACATTGTTATAAAAACCGTTAGCTTCCTTTGTCGTTTGCCCTCTGCCTATGCAATGCAGATACGAGGGTTTCAACCATTTTTTCTATACGCAGAATGCGAAACCTTATCTCATCCAGGTCATTGACGGCCGAATCTTGCTTTCGTCCCGATCCACCGTAAGTTTCCAGAAAGGCTTCGTAAAAAAAATCATCCATCAATGTAATGTAGTGCAACCACACCCTGTAGCCGATATAACCGATCAGGAAAACCACCATACAGGCCAAAAAGACATGGTAGAAAGCCCTGAAACTCAAGGCAACATACCGACCCAGATTGTGAACCGTAAAATCACCCTGAATAATTCCTGAAGCGAAGAAATAGAACCTGTAAAGACTGAGAATCCACCCCGACATAAGTAGAAGAAAGATTAGCTTTTTGATCACATTCCAATGATAACCTGCATAATTTACATCATAATTCGCAAGGCGGTGGTTGCAGGAAACCATAAGGTTTTCGGAAGGAAGTCTCTCCAACAACCACTTCATCCTTCTGTAAGGGTGAAGAAAGCCGTTTATCTCTTCGGGAGAGACCGTCGTCGGGTTTTTTATAGACCTTCGTCCTGAAAGTCTGATTACCGCAAACTCCTGGATTAGACCCCAGAGCAAAAAAAGACAGGAATAAACAAAAGAAAAAACGACAAAAAAACAAACGAAAGAACCCCATGGGGATTCAGTAACCCACTTGGCATTCCACCATGGGGTTTTATGCGTGAGGATTGGAATGTTAAGGTTAAGCAGGTGCAGGAGCACAGCCTTTACGGGCACCGCAAGCGCCGTGCTCAAACAGAGAAAAGCAAGCTTTTCCATTGTAAAACGAAACCGATAACTCCCGATGGATGCACTCATTCCCGGTACCCGAAAGCATAACCGGCTCCTGCACTTCCTTGATTGCTTTAAGCCCTTCCCGTCATTTCTTTAGGTATTCGGCCGGTTCTTATACACTCAGAGCGCAGGCGCCGGCCTACAATTTTTTCCACCATCCGGCCTATTCTCAAAACATGATCCACATCCACTCCTGTGTCAATACCCATTTCGTCCATCATAACGACCATGTCTTCCGTACAGACCAGCCCAACGATTTCAGGGTCCTTGTAATAGTATTCTCCCGTACCCCCTACGGGAACGCCGTCCACGAAGTTTGCCGGCTGTCCGCCGATGCCTCCAAGGGTCGATTCGAAATGGGTAACTCCGGCAAGCAGAGCCGCAAGGACGTTTGCAAGCCCCCAGCCCCTGGTGGTGTGAAAATGGGCAACATGTTTTGACGGGTCGGGTATTTCATCAAGCACCATGGAGAAATATTCGTAGACCCTGTCCGGTGAGGCAGATCCGTCGTGATCTGCATGCTCCACGTCATCGGCACCCATATCCAGCCATCGTTTGGTAAATTCCACAGCGGTTTTCATGTCCGTCCTTCCGGCTATGGGACATCCCCAGATGGTGCTCACAGTGCCGCAGATCTTCATACCTGCGTCCTTCACCTTGGGGAACCATTCTTCACACATCTTCCAGTACTCATCCAGGGTAAGGCCGGAGTTGACCTTATGATGAGCCTCACTGGTTGAAACCATCACAAGTATCCTGTCCGGCCCGTATCCTTCTTTTCTTGCCTGGATTGCCCGCTCGATGGCCTTTTCCCTGATTGTTATGGCCGTAATCTCAACCTGATCTATAAGATGCTTAACCCGCTTGGAGTTCCTGAGTTTTTTCAACAGTTCGTCAGCGTCCTTAAATTGAGGCATGCGTTTCGGGTTTCCGAAGTTGGTTACTTCAATGCGCTTGAACCCTGCCAAAATCAGTTCTTCGGCCACCCACAACTTGGCGTCAGTAGGGATAAACTTTTCCTCATGTTGAAATCCGTCTCTCACCGTAATGTCGCCCAGTACGACCTTCTTCGGATACTGCAGTTTTGCCATGTTCCCCTCCGTTTAAAATCTGAGATTCCCAAAGGCGGGTTCACCTATGGGCTTAAGCAGGCTCACCTCAAAAGCAAAAGCGAGCCAGTCCCTTATTTCCCGAAACTTCAATACGCGATCGTTAAGCAGTCTTGCTCCACAGAAAAACGGATGTGCCTCGCCATCGTACTTTTCGATCATCTTCTGTCTGAAGGCCTGTTTTTCACCTTCCGTCATGGGATTGCCGCTTGCAGCACGTTTCCTTTCTTCAATGGAGAGCAGAACTTCGGCGGCAGATCTCCCACTCATAACGGAAGTGCGTGCCCGCATTGTTGAGAAAAGGAAATGAGGCCTGTAAGCACGCCCGCACATACCGTAGTTGGCGGCACCGTTATCTGGCCCTATAACGAGCTGAATTTTCGGAACCTGAGCACACGACACGGCTCTGACCATATCGGCACCGTATTTTCCGATGCCCATATGTTCGGATTCGGACCCGACCATGTAGCTGGGAGAGCTCTGGATAAAAAGAAGAGGTATCTTTTCCTGGCAACAACGGATAATCCACTCGGTAGCCTTTCGTGCGGCTTCGACAAAAATTATTCCCAGCCCGTTGGCCGCAATAACCCCCACGGGAATCCCTTTGATTCTTATCTTCCCGGTGACTATGTTATCGCCTCTTCCCGGTGCGTACATCTTCTTGTATTCGATAAAATGGCTGTCATCGGCTATGGCCTGAATGAAGGCCCTGACGTTTATCCCCTGATGGATTTTCGCCGGCAGGATTTCGTATATCGTTTCCACCGGGACTCTGGGGGGCACCTCTGCATAGCGATGGATGTGGAGCTTTTGAGGTGGCTCCATGGAAAGGATTTCTCTGACAATCTGGATTCCTTCATCCTGGGTTTTACAAAAATAATCCGCTCCTCCGGATATCTGTGTATGCACCCGGGCGCCACCCAGATCTTCGGCGCTTATGACTTCACCCGTTGCCGCCTTGACCAGAGGGGGTCCTCCCAGAAAGGAGTAGGCCAGTTTATCTATCATCACCGCCTGGCATGCCATAAACACGATGTAGGCTCCACCGGCCGTGTTCCCTCCGGTGCTCAGGGTGATCTGCTTGAGCCCTTTGGCAGACATTCGGGCCATATTGTAAAACATGGAGCCGAAATGGCCGTCGTCGGGAAAAACATCGGCCTGCATAGGAAGGTAGGCCCCTCCGGAGTCGGCAATATAGACGCAGTTGAGCCCGCACTGCTCGGCTATTGCTTGAGCTCTCATGTGTTTTTTCAAGGTTATCGGGAAGTAGGTGCCTGCTTTTACACGGCTGTCGTTGGCTATAATCATGGTCCAGTTACCGTGGATCTTCCCTATACCGGTAACAATACCGCCACAGGGCACGTCCTCTACATCGGGATAATTCATACCGAACCCGGCGATGACCCCCAGTTCGTAAAATTCCGTGCCGGGATCAATGAGCTTTTGAATAAGCTGCCGCACGGGCTGTTTGCCCTGTTTTGCCAGGCGCTGTACTGCCTCTTCCCCGCCGGGCCACATGGCCCTGTACATAAGCTCATCCAGTTTGCGTTCCTCTTCCTCCCAAAACATTCTGTTTTCAACCCTGGGATCACTCATACAAAGCCCCCCTTTCGCCTCGAGGGATAGATAATCAGACCGTTAACGCCCTTTGTACACGGGTTTCCGTTTCTCCTTGAAAGCCCTGAGTCCCTCAAGTCTGTCTTCCGTCGGAATGGTTATCCAGTAAGCATTGGATTCAATGGCAAGGCCAGTGTGAATATCCACTTCCAGACCGTAGTTTATAGCGTATTTTGCCTGCTGAATGGCTATAGGTCCGGTTTCGCAGATCATCGAAGCCATTTCCATACACTCATCCATTAGCCTTTCTGGAGGGCATATTTTGTTGACAAGCCCTATGTCGAGGGCCTCCTGGGCATCAACCCTGCGGCCGGTAAAAATCAGCTCCTTGGCCTTGCCGCGGCCGATAAGCCTTGGGAGGCGCTGAGTTCCACCGGCTCCGGGGATAATGGCAAGCCGCGTCTCTGTCAGGCCCATGGTTGCCGTCGTAGAAGCAATTCTGATGTCGCAGGCCAGGGCAAGCTCCGTTCCGCCTCCAAGAGCAACACCGTTTATAGCCGCAATCACGGGTTTGTTCATGAATTCAATAAAGGTAAAGAGGTTCCTGATGGTAAAGATAAATTCCCGAACCTGATCTTCCGTCATGGTTGCACGCTCTTTGAGATCTGCCCCGGCACAGAAGGCTTTTTCCCCGGCACCTGTTATGATAACGACCCTTACGTACCTGTCGAAATGCAGGGCCTCCACCTTCTCTTTAAGTGCCCTCAGCATAGGAAAATTAAAGGCGTTCATGACTTCGGGTCTGTTAAGAGTAAGGATCACCACCTGATCTCGACGATCTTCCAATACCAGCTGTTGGCCGCTCATTCTCCATCTCCTCTTTTCAGAAGCTAAACCATCTTTTTCCTGGCAAAGGCTTCCCTTGTAAGCTCACGGGCAATAATCATCCGCCTGATCTCGTTGGTTCCCGCACCAATTTCATAGAGTTTTGCATCACGCCACAACTTCTGAACGGGGAATTCAAGACAGTAGCCGTACCCGCCGTGGATCTGCACGGCCTGGCTGCACACCCACGTGGCCGTCTCCGAGGCAAAAAGTATTGCAGCGGCCGCAAGCTTCGTGAGCTCCGTGCCCTTGCCGCCTCGTGGCGACCGCTGCGCCAGCTCGGCGGCGCGATATATGAGAAGCCTCGCTGCCTCGATCCTGGCATACATGTCGGCAAGCTTCTGCTGGATCATCTGAAAATTGGCAATGGGCTGACCGAATTGCTCACGCTGAACCGAATACTCAATGGAATATTCCAGAGCCTGCTCGGCCATACCGAGGCTACCACCCGCAAGCACGATTCTCTCAACGTCAAGCCCGCTGGTCATAACGGCCACACCCATGTTTTCCTGCCCTACAAGGTTCTCTGCAGGTACTTCACAGTCCTCAAAAACCAGTTCTCCCGTCGGAGAGCCTCTCATTCCGCACTTCTTGATCTTTCTGGACACGGAAAATCCGGGGAAGTCCTTTTCAACTATGAAGGCACTAATACCCTTGGCACCGAGTTCGGGCTGGGTCTTAGCATAAACAAGAAATATGTCAGCAACAGGCCCGTTGGTTATAAACATCTTGGTACCGTTGAGTATGTACTTATCTCCTTTTCTTACGGCACGGGTTCTGATGCTCATGGCATCTGAACCCGCATTGGGCTCCGTAAGTGCCAGAGCCCCTATTTTTTCACCCCTGACCATAGGCGGAAGATACTTTTCTTTCAGGTACTCACTGGCGTTCTTATGGATGTTGTGGGCGCAGAGATTCGAGTGAGCGGCATAGGTCATGGCCAGAGCGGGACATATCCGGCTCATCTGCTCTACCGCCAGAACCTGCATCAGCACATCACCACCGAGTCCCCCGTACTTTTCGTCTATGGTTATGCCGAGTATCCCGATTTCCGCGCACTTTTTAAAAAAATCGGGGGGAAACCAATCCTCTTCGTCTATCTTTTCCTGCAAGGGTCCCAGCTCCTGAAGAGCCCACTTATAAACGGTTTCTTTGATCATACGTTGTTCTTCGGTCAATTCGAAATCCATAAAACTCCCCTCCCTCAAAAACTAAAGCGATTAGTAAAACCTGAAAGGGTAGCCCTAAACCGGAACGAAGGTACCACGAAAAACACTCCAAAGGTCACGGGGATTGCAAGACGACAGGAACGGAAACAACGGAACAGCAAAACCAATTCTCACAGCAGTCGAACCAGGAACCTTCAAATTTTTACTTACGCCAAAGGAAAGCTCGATGTCAATGATGGCATCAAATTATTTTTGATAATCGAAAAAGGCTGGCAGGGGTTGGGGTTTTTTGAGAAAAATCTTCGCGGCGCTTTCTCTGCAGTGCTGCCCCACTTTCATCCGTTCTTTCACTGCCCGGTCAAGCATAGCAGGCAGGCCTCCGAAATAGGCGGGATGAATTCCCAGGGCTTTTTTCCATACGAAACCACTTTCCATGCAGAGATAAATACAGAGAGAAGGATCGAGTTTTCTCAATTGAGATGCCATGAAATGATACAGTTTTATTCTTATATCTCTGAAGTAACGCCTTTTTCCATCCGGAGAAGGTACAAACTCACCGCTTATGAGCTTCCAGCTGGGCCTCTTTAACAGAATTGCATCTTTCAGTTCAGGCATGTACCTGAAGCCCCCAAGACTGACGTAAACAACCCTTTCAACTGGAACCATGTCCCCTATCATCTGAACGACTTCGGCATACTCTTTCTCCCACCCCGGAAAGTAGAAAAGAGGGTCGAAGTGAAAGGCCAGGAAATAGCCTCGCTCCGCGCAACTCCTTGCGGCTCGAAGCCTGTCTTCCAGAGATGCGGCTCTGGATTCCTCGTTAACGGAAATGGAAGGGGCATTAAGAGACCAGCTCACTATCGTGTGACCATTATGATTAAGATCCAGTAAGCGTGAATAATGATCCGTCTTGGTTTTCAACTCGAGAACGGCGTTTTCCTTCCCGGCAAAAAAGGGAACAAGAAACTCACTCAGGCCCGTCCACGGGTCAAGAAGAAGAGAGTCGGTAAACTCTCCCGTTCCAATCCTGAACAGAAGATCGGGATTGGCCGAGAGGACCTCCGCTACCTCGCAAAGCATATCCCGGACATTACCGAAAATGGTCATGGTCGGTCTGTTGAGATAGGCCTGGAGAATACAATAAGTGCATCCGACGGAGCAATTTTCGCCGAAATGCAAAATGATGTATCCACAGCAGTGATAGAAGCGCGTTGCCGGACAGGATCTCAAGAAACGACCCTTAAATTCGATAACCTCAAGGACCCTTCGATCAGAAAGACCGGTCCGGGAGTGCAATTCTTCCTCCGTTACCCTTACTACGGGAACATGTTCGGGCAGGTTCATACGTAAATTTCGGGCGATAGGACCGTCCCAGACTCTTTCGGATATAAGAACCCTTCTGGGAAGATACCTATTCATCGGAATCCTCAAGGATTTTTTTCAGGCCCGATATGGTCTCTTTTCGCAGGAGCTTCTCCAGTCGATTCCTGAGTTCTTCAACATCGGCAAAAGATACGTTCAGGTTCCACTCATCACCTTCGAAAAACTCGGGTGGTTTAAGAGTTATATCAGGCGGCAGGGAAAGTTCTTTCAGGATCTTTCGAAAACTTCGTTCACGACGATCAAGAGCCGGATAGAGGCGCCTTCGCAAAAAGCTCCTCAGAAACTCGGTCTTATTCCTCGGGGTCAATCCGGAATCGTGGATAACCCTACGCACTTCCTCCTGCTCAATCACTTCGGCCCGGGAAGTATTATCAAGCCTTGCAATGTCATCAATAAGCTCGACCAGCTCTCTCTGGAGACTTACACTACACTTCAGAATACTCAGCAGTTCAACACAGGCTCTTCTGGATCTTTCGTCCCACCATACGATCCTGAAAAGCACCTTCTCGGATACACGACCTGCCACCACCTCTGCCACTTCATCCTGATCGAGCCCCGCAATTAGAAGCATGGTCTTGAACATGCGGGGTTTTCGGGGAATTTTCAGTAGAGGAAAGAAGCGCTCTTTAATCTCGTCGGGAGGGTAAAAATAAGAAAGCGCCTTTACAATACGGGCCTTTTCAATAATGTCAGGATCACGACGAGACAGAAGCTCAAAGACCTTCCAGGAAAGCAACTCTCTTTCGGGAATACTTTCAGGAAATACGATACAGGGAACCCTGCCATTCCTTCTTTCGGCCCACAGGATCCGGCAATAACCGTCAACGAGAAGGTACTGTGTCCCCTGCCTTCTGACCCACAGAGGACACAAAAGCACACCCGTGCGTTCAATAAAGTCTATAACGGCTTCAGCACGGTGAGCCGAAAAGTGGAACAATTCGCTTTTTGCTATCTCCTCTGGACTCAACCAGCAAAACTCAAAAGCTAAACTCATCTATCATCCAGCCCTTTACCGGAAAGCCTTACAAGTGCTTCAAGGTATCTCCTTCTCGTATTTTCGATCACCTCCTCGGGAAAATGAGGAGCCGGTTCTCCCGGTTTCCAGCCCGAGCCGATGAGAAAATCTCTTACATACTGCTTATCAAAGCTTTCCGGGTTGGTGCCCACCCTGTAAGTGTCTTTGGGCCAGAAGCGACTTGAATCCGGCGTCAGAACTTCATCTACTAGGGTAATTTCCCCATCAACCAAACCGAACTCGAACTTGGTATCCGCTATGATGATGCCTCGTTTTTCGGCATAGTCCGAAGCCCGTTTGTAGAGTTCAATACTGAGATCTCTCAGTCTTTCCGCGATGTCCTTTCCAACAATGTTCACCATTTCGTCAAAGGTTATGTTCTCATCATGCAGACCCTGTTCGGCTTTAGTGGACGGGGTGAAGATAGGCTCCGGAAGTTTTTCCGCAAGTTTCAACCCTTTGGGCAAAGTTATTCCACAGACGGTACCGTTCTTTTGATAATCCTTCCAGCCCGAACCGATGATGTAACCCCGGACTATGCATTCCACCGGGAACACCCGGGCCTTTTTAACCAGCATGGTCCTGCCGCGAAGCAAGTCCTCATACTCTCTACACTGATGTGGAAAGTCCCGGACCTCTGCCGATATAAGATGATTGGGGCAGACATCACGTAGATAGTCCAGCCAGAACAAAGAAAGCATGGTAAGGATACGGCCTTTGTCCGGAATTGGATCGGGCATCACAACGTCAAAAGCGGAAATTCTATCGGTTGCAACGATAAGAAGCCTGTCCCCGAGGTCGTAAATGTCTCTGACCTTACCGCGTCCCAGTAGCTTCAAACCCTCTATGTTCGTCTCATACACAGCCTTTCCCATTAGCCGTCCCCTTTCCTGCCTGGTAAAATTTAATGAGAAACTCTGCATCCTTTGGAGAAAGGTCAAAACGAAGGATTGCTTCGTTTATAATGGATTTCAGGGACCTTTGAGGGTCCTCCTGCATTTTTTCCGAAACCCATATTATAGCCTTCCTTACGGATTCACCTTCGGGCATGATGGTGGTCATAACATCCTCTCCCCTTCTGCTCTATTCTTTCCAGGATAATAAATTCTTCCGGTATCTCCCACAAAAATCGACTGGGCTTACAGAACCTTCCCTGCCGGCTCAGAGCCCAGGTAATGTGGAGCCTTTCAATAGCTCTGGTCATGGCCACGTACATAAGCCGGCGTTCTTCTTCCACCCCCTTGATGTTTTCCTGCAAGGAATCTTCGTCGAAGAGAGATCTCCAGTGAGGAATCAGGCCTTCTTCTACTCCGGCCACGAAAACTATCCTGAATTCCAGCCCTTTTGCGGCATGAAAGGTCATGAGCTTAACCCCTTCCTTGCCGTCCTGATCTTCATCCTGTTCTTCTCTGATGAGGGCACATTCTTCAAGGAATTCTTCTATGCCGGAGCTTTTCGACGCAACGTAAGTCAAAAGCTCGACATTTTCCAGTCTATTAATAAAATCCTCCCTGTCCCGGGCATACTCCTGCAGATAGGACTCGTAACCAACCTTGTCCATTACGAAGGATATAGCCTCTTTCGGCGACAACCCTGCAATCACACTGAGATGTTCTTTTAGTTGAGTCAGTTCCGCCGCGGCTTTTCCCGTTATCGTCCCTGATTGAAGGGCCAGCCAGCAAGCATCCTGAAGTGACGTCCCCGGTGATCTGAAGGAGTTAATCTTCTTGAGCGTCCCTGCTCCCACACCCCGGCGAGGAACGTTTATAATCCGCTCAAAGGCCAGATCGTCTCTCGGATTAACCGCACTGACGAGATAGGCATTTATATCCTGAATCTCCTTGCTCTCGTAAAAGCCCCTGGCACCGACGATCCTATAAGGTATGCGCAACTTCCGAAAGGCTTCTTCAAAAGCCTTTGAACAAAACCTCGTCCTGTAAAGCACCGCCATATCATGCCACGGAATTCCGTGCCCGGAAAAATATTCTCTGCACTTATGGGCAATCCACTCGGCTTCATCGCGTTCGTCAAAAAGCTCCTTTGCCAATATGGGAGGACCCTCTTTGAGGCTGTAACAGCGTTTTTCCATTTTCATGCGGTTATGGGCGATCAGGGCATTTGATGCAGAAACAATCGTTGACGTGGAGCGATAATTCTGCTCCAGCTTTACAATACTGCATCCGGGAAAGGACTCCGGAAAGGTCAGAAAAAACCGGGGTTCAGCTCCTCTGAAGGTGTATATGCTCTGGTAGTCGTCGCCCACCACGGTAAGGTTTCCGTTTCTGACCAGGAGCTCCATAATGTCGTTTTGAAGCCTGTTGGAGTCCTGAAACTCATCCACAAGTATGTAATCAAAAAGTTCCTGGTAATGCCTTCTTACATCAGGCCACTTCTGCATAATCTCCTTGACCAACAGGAGAATATCGTCGAAATCGACGGCATTCTGGCTCCTGAGGATTTCATTGTAGCGATCATAAATTCCCCTGATTCCCGGCACACTCATCTTTTTGCTTTCCATGAATGCGTAAGGATCTCCGCTGTTCTTTGCCATTGAAATTAGCCACTTAGCGGGCTGAAGATATTTCTTATCGACATTTAACTCCAGTAAAACCCCTTTCAGAATTGTTGTCTGCTGAGAATCGCTCCTCACGGAAATGGGTCTCTCAAGGCCCACCCTATGGCACTCCTGCTTAAGTATCCTGAAACAGGCACTGTGAAAGGTCCTGACCCAGGGAAAGGCTTCCTCATCCAGCCCCGTCATGGCTCTGAGGCGCGACTTCATCTCATCGGCGGCTTTATTGGTAAAGGTTATGGCAAGAATCCTTTGAGGCGAATAGCCGCATTCTTTCACAAGGTACGCAATCTTCGCCGTCAATGTTCGCGTCTTTCCGCTTCCCGCACCGGCAGCAACTATTACGGGACTGGAGGTACACCTAACGGCCTTTTCCTGTTCCGGAGACAAACCGACCATTTCCATATTGAGCAAATCCCCCTGATTACAAATCTGAACACGAAGGTCATAAAGATAGTCTCAAACAAAGTACGCCACAAGCTCAATCTGGCTCCGTACTGCCGTGAGCGATGAAAATAAGGGATAATCAAAGATTCTGGCTAAGGCGCGAAAATCCCGCTCGTTTCGGCCGGGTTCGCCGTAGAAAGCAGGTGTAATTTTACGATGATCAATATGCTTGAGGTGCACGAAGAGCTACCTGATGTCTGGCGAAACGGGTGCCGGAGTTACAATCCCGGGGGCGATTTTTCAGTAGTCGTTCGAAGCGCAAAAGTACAGAGAAAACTCCAGCAGCCCTGATCAAAGGATTGGACTTTACAGAAAATTCGCCAGAAGGACACCTCATTTCTACAGGCTATTCCTTCGCAGATCGAACTTGGGAATCGCTATTGGAGCTTACCCAAAAACGGAGCCCACGTATTCGGGAACCGTTAAAAGGTTAATGCAAAGGGCTTTAAAGACGGCAAGTCCGTAACCATCGTAGATAAGTGTGAATCAGGATCCCTCAAAAGGAGGCCGATGCTTAACGCCCAAGTCCTGGGACGTCGAAGACCCTCACAATTCTCCCCGGCAGGTGCACGCCTTCCGACAAAAATTACAAAAATGTTTCTGTAAAAAACAGCTAGCTCATCGCAATCCTCTCAAATCGGGTCGAATTTTCCGACCATTCCACCCTTATAGATACCTGAAACAATTAAGCCGTTAACCGTTCTCGGTAAACCCACTCCGAGAAAGGCGTCCCGATGAATTTAGTCAGCACCAGCTCGGCCTCACAAATTAAATAATTATCCTACATCACTAAACAATACGGATTCGACAAACCTAAGAGAGACTTTGTTATATCGTTCCCAGGGGCGCTTTTAGAATACCAGAGGAAGCAACCTCTCTGACCCTTAGGGTACCAGAGTGCCCACCATTGGTTTACTATCAGACATCTGCGGATCAAATTACCGATAGGTGAAAGGAAAGAACTTATCACGCTCTTTCCAGATTTTTCCGAGACGGCCTTTCACAGCGTTAAAATCTTCGGAAAAACCTGCGCCTAAAAGGCCTTCAAAATGGGTGACATTAAAACCTTTTAGTCGGCTGACTTCTGCCTCTATTTGCTTCATTCCTTCCATTATTTCCTGTTCCGAGGCAAGCTCTTCATTGCACAAAGCGGCAAGAGGTAAAAGACCGAAAAGGCGCCTTGGACCCTTAAGATTAAGGGCAACGGTCAGTGACTTAACCCAGGCCTGGCGCTTACGATCTCTTTCTCTCAGAATTCTACCGAGATTAAACAGAATGAGTTGAAAAGGATGAGAGAATTCATCATTATTCAGCAGCCGATTAATTGTATCCACAGGTATTATCATTCCCTCATCCGTGTCCGCTGCGAACCGCATAAGAGCTGCAAGCTCATACTTTCCTAAGCTGCATTTCAGGTTATCCAGGGTTTTTACATTGAGATAGGGCAAGAGATATTCCCGGGCTTCCTTGAATTGGCCCGCATCCAGGTATCCATATATCATGTAATTAAATTCTCTGCGCCAGTCTTCGCAATACTCTCTGATTTGTCCATCACCGAAGGCCTTCTGGGCTCTTCTCACATACTCTTCGAGACGGGTCAGATAAGAAGGGCCGAGAAAGCCGTAATTCTGCGCAACCGTTCCGTACATTCGACCCAATACGGGATAAGCCTCAAAAGAATCACAATTGTAGAGTGTCTCAAGCTTCTCCAGTACCGACCTGAATCCTTCCGGTAACTCTTCACTGAACCGAAAATTCAGGTGCCGCATCTGCACAAATAGCCTGTTGTGATAATCAGCAAGAAATTCAAGCTGTTGAGGGGTTCTGGCAATCTTTGCCAGGGCCTGATCTGCCAGCACACGCCAACTTCTGGCCTCATCAACAGCCCCTTCGGTACAGGCGTATGCCCAACCACAGAGCGAAATATGCCAGAGAGCCAGGGGATCAACCCGACTTGAAGCCTTTTCGACCACGACCAATAAAGGCCTGACGAGATACTCTCCCAGATCGGGATGGTAGCTTCGGATATAGCATAGTCTCGACAGGTTTTCTGCAAAAAGCCTGGCGTTTTCCGGTGATTCAAGAATATACCCCACCGTTTTGATATATCTGTCCCGAAAAAGACGGTACTTCGTCACCTTAAGTTCGATCCGTCCTATCTTAGAGGCCATCAATTCCGGACTGGACATCATAGAGGCTGTATTAAGGGTTTTTTCCCGGGAGCCAGGGACACAGGAAGCCAGAACCCATTCAAGCTCTTCCAGACCGGATACGGGAATGGTTTCCACGCCACAACGAATCCGTACCCGCTGAGCCGGTAAACCGGCCCCATAGACAAGAACTTTAAACCCGTGTCGCGCCGCAATGGCAGCCTTTTTACCGATAAAGCCCGGTTCGGAAAATTTACCGGAAGTGGTTACTCCCCCGGAAAAGAGTAAAGGCAATCCTTCCTCCCCGATTTCTCTGTGGGCACAGATGGCACCGGCACAAACCGCAAGTCCCGGCGACGATCCGCATATTTGAAGACTCTCGTGATCGGGCAAAAGAGGTATAATTAAAAGGTCACAATTTAGGTAGCCAGATGTCAGCTCAACGGCCTTTTCCACAGATCTCCGGGCCTGCTCATCGGCAACGCGTAACCACCAGGAAGGCAACGCCGACAACGATCCGCAATTCCCAGCACCTACCAGAAAACAGCATACTCGGCCTGCGGCTTCTTCGCGCACCCCGGGATTGACCATTACCCATGGGGCCACAGCCCAATTCATGGATTGAAAGAAATCGGCGGAAATGCCGTGGCTCAGAGCAAAATCATCAACGAAGTGCTCCAGGTTGAGTTTACCGCGAAGTTCAACACGGGTAAGAGTTGCGGCAAATAATATTGCTTTCAGGAATTCCCACAGCCTGACGGGGAGTTCGGTTTCGCATCGCCCTATCAGTAAGCCGAGATCTTCTGCATCTTCCTGCCACCGCCAGTTATAGGGAGCCACATGGCCCGTCATTATCCTCTCATTCAGGCCTCCCCAACTATTCCATACCAGGAGCTCACGAATTGACCAGCTGGAGGGTATTATCGGGTACATATCAGGAGGGCCAGGTCGCCATGGTTTTTGACATCTTCGGAAAACCCCGAAAATATCACCCGGAAGAAGCCAGTTTCCGGGTCAAAGAAGGCAAAGTCGGCTCTTAACAGCACATCCCCTTTATCCCTGTGTTTCCACAGGGCGTGTATTCCGGCATCGTCAGAAAACTCACCCGAAACCTGACCGCCTATCACCAGCCGATCTCCCTTTTCATCCCAGAATGTAACCCGACCCGGAATTGTTTTAACGTAAACTCTAAAAGTTGTAAGGTATGCCACATTTACCGGCACAATCCTGAATTCTTCCGTCGAATCGGCAGCAGCCAGTTGACAAGAGATTTCGTAATCGTCGGTGGGCTTTGCAAGGGCCAGCATGTCTAAAAGCGTCGAAGCATTTTCGGGAAGTTTTGCTTCAACAAAGCTTTTATCGTCAAGATTCGCTATAAGGTCGGCAACATCGGCCCTATAACCGTTCATAATCTCATCCCAGACCTTGAATACAAAAATGGCCGCAACTTCAGCTTCCATTTTTCGAAAATATCGCTGAACCGGCGTAGGAATATCCCGATGCTCTCGGAATGTATCGGAGTGGTTGAATTGGAAGGTTCCCTCATACCTGGCTAAATATTTAGTGGGGAAAGGAAAGGTGTTCCACATTTCGGCAAATAGTCCCCGGTCTATCTCAACATCCCCGTCAAAGGCGAGAGACTCCTCAAAATGCACAGGGGCAACTCGGACCAGGTCGTCGTCCAGTTTTTCAACAACAAGGACGAGAATGGGATTGTGATACCTGTCTTCTTCGTCATACCCGGCAAGAGACTCATCGGTGCGCCAGAGCTGGCCGGGGGCAACCACAGAGGGCCTTGTCAAGGGCTCCGTCTGTTCAAACAGCATCGGGACCGGGCCTGCATCAACCCATTCCCGGCAGAACAAGCACTTTCTCAAGTGAGCTTCCTCCAGTTCTCGATCGGGGGGACAAAATCGCAGTTCCATCATCCGCCTTAACGCCGCCTTCTGCTCCAGAATCTTATCCATTCTTACTCCCGATTTTACCCGGCCGATTAACCAGATCGGGTTAAGCGCCGGGCTTCACGACTATCTTGAGAATTCGATTGACAGGGTCTTATATAACACACCAAGGATTTCATTTGTTATTACGGTTTTCCAGTGACTTTTTGCAAAATTCCAGAAGATATTCCATGAAGTCGTTAAAAATTTCCCGATCTAGATCGGGGGGCGATAAGTTGGGTTCGGTTACGCAACAGTCCCTTATCTTTTCATAAGCCTTTTCCTTTATGTAAGCTGCAGAAGATGCGCTCGAATAATTCATCTCATCAGCTATACGCTCAAGGGTCTTTCCTTCACGCAAGTGTTTGAGAATAACCTCTTTTTCTTTATCACTCAACCTGGCGGCACAACACCCGGCAAGATTCCTAATAAAGCTCTTCATCAAGTTACGCTCTTTCTCCCGATAATCGGCATTCCAATTTCCGTCCGGGAATCCTTCGAATTCTAAATCACCGCCATCGCAGCTCGTTACCACGGGCAAATTTAAAAAGCTCATTATGTATCCCGCCAGGTCTTTCACCCCGACCCACAGATGCCTTGAATGACGACGGGCAACCAGGCGCCAGAAATACTCGGCCACCCTGATAACGGTTTTTTCCTCATAGATGTTTTTCTCCGACACATCTTCCGGAAAAGCCCACTCGCTGTATCCGACACTTCCGCCCGTGTAAATATTCCCCGGGTCACAAGATACTGCACCATCAAAGGAGTAATAAACGGCGTTGCCGAATCTGGCAAAGGAGATTTCAGGATGAGAAGAAAGCACAGTTCTCAACCGGGAGTAAAGGTAACGGGCCGGAGAAACGCCTTTTACTCTAATTTTATCCCTTAAATGGTTCAGATAGGATTGCACAATCCACGACACAACATAGCGATTCCCGGCTTTTATAAAATTTTCAAAGGGCTTCTTTTCTTCCCATTCATCAGCATGTTCACAGAGATAAATCCACAGATCTGCAGCCAGATCTTCAGGCGCAGTGTTAAATTGTGAACTAAAGCTCTGAAGCCCTGCGTCGCGAATTCTGCGGCTCAAAAATTGGGAAATCCTTTGTATAATAGGCCAGGCCTGTTCTGTTTTGAGCCATTCCTGCCACGTCATTTAAATGCTCTCTTAGCTTAAACACCCTGCTTAACACATTCCTCCGGCACAGTTCCCATGTACCTGAGCTGTCCTATCCACTTTGCGCTAAAGGGAAGGCTAAAGGCGAACTTCTCAAGCAGGAAGGATGTTCTCGCCATGAGTTTTGACGTATGCTCGAGAACACATCCGGCACGAATATAACGAGCTCCGCTAACATACTTAGACGTGCACGGGCAGACCCTGTGATAGGTTTCGGCGGGATAAACTTCGAGAACGAATATGGGATGACTTGAGCCGGCGGACCGCTTCTTTGCGGGAAAACTCCCGGTAATCTTTTTCAAAACGCTATCAGGTGCCCCCATAAAAAACATTCCGGGTTTCCACAGTTTGATACCCAGAAAGCTTAACCCTTCGGAGATTTTCCCCAGATCCGGTTCAACCAGGCGCCATATTTCGTCGCTATAGGTCACAACGCGACCTCACCTAAAGATTCAGGTCACCTTGGTTATTTCACTTATTGGTAACGCAACATAAATAAAAACATCTTTCCTGTCAATCGATCCAGAACTACCCTGGATCAGTTCAGGACACTTTTCAACAAGCGCTCATATACCTTTGAAATGGATACTCCAGACAGATCGGAAAAGGCTCTCAGAAGGTATATCAACAGGTTAAACTATAAACCTTGCGACAATTTCCTGGGAAGGCCCGGTAAAATGGACCCAGGCTAACCGTGAAGGCCAGTTGCCCGGGCCGTTTATACATAGGTGGGTGTTTCACTCTTCAAGCTCGTAAGACCAAAAATGGGCTATATTCATGTGTTTCACAAATTCTTCGATCTCCGGAGGAAAATCATGAGCCACCATAACCGGAAAAAGCTCGAACTCCTCCTGTTCTGCTATCTTCCCGGCATATTTTTCGAACCTTCTTATCTCTTTTTTCGACGGCCTGACCTTGCACTCGCCTAAAATTAGAACCTTTCGGCCGTCCTTTTTTCCATAACCGTAAATGTTTACCTGAATCTGTTTGTTGCCTACCGCTACATATTTTCTTACGAGTTTCCCCTCAACCTCAACACCGTATCTCTCCCGAAGCAGACGGGGTAGCCTGGTATACGTTCTGTTTTCAAGACTGTATCCTACGGAATGAGATATTCCCTCGAGTCTCTCTTCAATGGCATCAACCCTTTTTACAAGGATTCGTATCTCTTCCTCCGTCTTCTTCTGCGCCTCCGCAAGCTGCTCTACCTTCAAAGCAAGAGAATTAAGCCTCTCGTCCGTCCTACGCTGCGCCTCCGCCAACTCCTCAACCCTGGCCTCTGTGCGCCT
>NZ_FOUU01000003.1:111501-121385 GCF_900114975.1 Thermodesulforhabdus norvegica | reverse complement strand
AGCTCCTCTACCCTCAAAGCAAGAGAATTGAGCCTCTCGTCCGTCCTACGCTGCGCCTCCGCCAACTCCTCAACCCTGGCCTCTGTGCGCCTCTGTGCCTCCGCAAGCTCCAGCAACGCCTTTTCCGTATGCTTTTGGGCTTCCGCAAGGTCCTTTACGACATCTCTTAGCTCATTAAACTCCTTCTTGGTTACGGACTCCTCCCGCTGACGCTCTAACTCCTCCAGCAACGCTATGAGAATCCCCCTTAGCTGAGGATCAAGAGCTTCCAGACGTTTTATAAAAGAAACGCTGATAGGCATTCCAGAGCTCCCGTGTTGATCTTAACCGTGCCCTTTCTCTTCTACCAAAAATTTTCCATCAAGCCAAAGAGGTCGTCAAAATTCTTCAACATGAAAAAACCGGTTTCCGGTTTCACCACCGGTCATTCCCGCTACCGGGTAAAAATTTTCTGAACCTGACATGCCTGAAAATCCTTTCCTGATGGACACTTCCATCAGGAAGTTTGCTCTCCTTTAATTCTCGCCTTGTCGTTGAATAGACCGGAACGAGACCGAGTTCACGAGCACGAATTGCCACATGAAGGGTCGCGCCGTATTCACCCTGAACCACTACTACGTCTCCCGGATACGACTCGGCTTCAAGCCACTCCATTACCGTAGCCACCTCGTCTTCAACAGATTCCCCCTCCGGTGAAATATCCTCCCAATTACGGCGTATTTCATCGGGCATGAGTACTATTCTAGAAACGCCCCAGATCTTCAGTAATTCCTCTTTTTGATCTTCCGTAAGTTCATGAGAAAGTATGACGAACGCCTTTTTGGAAGGGCGTCTCCAGGCCTCAAAGCCCTCCAGCCACCGGTTCCGCAAACTTTCAGCACACCGGCGCACATGGATCATAAGGGCTTTAGAACTCCTCCTATCCTTTCTCCACCCCCCGTGCAGATAATCGTTACGATATTTTTTCAAGGACTGAAATTCATCGGCCAGCTTTTTCAAATGCCTTCCACCCCGACTTATGATTTGCAAAGCCTCCCGTTTTCTCTGTCTCAACGCGCCGTCCCAGTCATCGGGAGGAATGTTTTGGGCCACCACATGCAGAATACCACCCCAGAACTCTTCTCTGGTTTCTTTGTCGCAAGGATCCTGTCCGGCCGACTCGCAAAGGCCCGTCAATATCCCCTCCCGAAGAAAAATGTAAGCCTGGGGAATCATGAGGTGGTCTATACACCATGCTGCCGCCTGAAAGGTTCTCTCCATAGGATCGCCCGTTTCGAAGCAGGCAAGGCTCTTCTTGAGCAGCTCAAAGAGCGGTTTCATCGGAGGAATCAGGTCCGAATCTTCCAGTTGATCTATCAACTCAGAAAAAGGCCGGAAATTCCAGATCTCCGGACCTCTTGCCGTTGCCAGGCTTTCCGCAAAACCTTCAAGGCTGTTCTTGAGGCTTGAAAACCTCCGCAACACATCTTCACCATCCAGGCGGTTACGATCTCGAAACAAAAGGCCAAGATCCCTGTTCAGTAAGCCTGCCAGATCGCCTGCATAACCGGCCTTTTTGAACATCTCAACGGCACGAGCCCACTCCAGAATTGAATCGTAAGGGGTCAGGTCGAAAACGGGAATATTCCGCTCTTCCTCCGGCATTTTTTCCACTTCCTGAGCAGTTCCGAGCGCTTCCAGGGCTCCGTAATAGATTCCACCCAGGGATATACCTTTGGCAATCTTACCGTAGTTCATTGCGACGGTCATGAGCAAGGGAATAGAGCGGAACGAATGAGTCACGTCCAGGAATATCTGATCCCCGGTGTTAAGGGCCTCCATAACCTTCAAAAATATCTTCATTATCTCATCTTCACTTCTCCCGTCGGGAATGGAGACCATTTCAATCCGGGGCGGGTATCCTCTCTTAAAAAGCTTATTACCAAGGCCCTCATCGCCCTTCCAGTTGATCTCTTCTGCTTTATTAGTGCAGAAAACGACTATACGATCGCTCTCGCTCCACCGAGAGCAAAGAAAGTCAACGAGTGCTTCCTGAACGAAGACAACCAGTTCTGATTTCCGGTCACCCATAACGTAATGGCAGGGAACGTATCTGCCCGTACCCAGCGTGCTCACAAATACTCTAGCCATGACATAACTCCATAAAGATCACCCAACAATTGCCAATGACGATACGAACATCTTGCCGACAGGCTACGACAATCCATAACATCAACTGAGCACCTTCAATATTCGGGCTTTAATTCCTTTTTTCTTGCTCTGATAAACAATGTAAAAGATTGCCTTTGTTCCTTCTTCCGTACCGGAAGGAATGAGTTGAGGGTTTTCGATCACAGCATCCCGGGCATCCCCTTCAAAGCGGGCAAACCATTCCTTGTCTTTCATATGGAGAGTTCCTTCCCGCTCCTGACCTTTTTCCACAGGTTTGGCGGCCGAAGAGGGATACATCGCAACGGGCATTCCCTTGCCCGAAAAGGCGCTACCAGTCGGCCCACCTGTGGCGATTCTCTCCGTGCCATCGGCAACCGGCGGTTTCGACTCCGTCGCGGTAACTTCAACCCCTACAGGCTGCCAGCTATCCTCTTCACCTTTCCGATAAAACAGCCTCGCCCAGCCGAGCGGCTTCACCGTATTGTCATTTTCCGGCCACACTCTGCGGGTCTTCGGAGCAGGGTCTTTTCCACGGTTATGGCCGCAGACATTCCGCACTTTTTGCCTCAGAGATTCATGGGGCCAGAGGAGGTTTACCGTCGTTGAAAGCATTCCCGCACCGTATCCTACCCTGAGCCAAGAACCTTTTAGACTTTTTTCGTACCAGTTCTTAAGCCCTAGCGCCCATTTTCGGCCATCACCGGAAGGGCTTTCAAAAAATTTCCTCTCCTCTTCCATAACATCCCTGTTCATCTCCACAACACACTTCAGCACATCCTCAGGACTTTCAACCGGAAATTGCCCGTCTGAATTTGCCCGCCTGAACCGTTCAAAAAGCTCAAGATCCCAGAGAAGCTCGGTTTCGAAAGTCCCCTCTACGACCGCTTCGACCCACACAATCAGATCATCCCTGCTCTGGGGATTTTTGCTCCGGTAGAAAAGACCTTCCCCGTTCCTGGCGAGAAAGTAAACGGGAATTACCCGTGTCTCAAGTTTACCGTCCTCCACCGGGTAGGCATCCCGCACCTTCAGACACCGTAAAAGGTCACGATTCTGATGTTTTCCTTTCTGATCTCTCAGGTTCTCCAGGACGCAATGCTGGAGCAGGTCCTTTTGCATTGATTCCGAAAGCCGGGTGCTTTTATTAAATCGCCGATTAGGTGAAGTAGCTTCAAGTTCTTCAATCCAGTGACGCACCTTCTCCATCCATTTGTTCACCCCGGCCCTCTTCAAACACCGGTACAAAACTGCGGTCCGCAAAGCGCCCTTGATGGAACTCCCGGGAAGAAATATTCGATTTCGGCCGTCCCGAACGAAGGGCCTGAACTGGCCCATGCCGTAACCGCCTCCCGGAACGCTATAAGCCGCAAGATCTTCTATGTTTTTAATGTTTATCCTGCCGCAGTAATCTCGCAAAAAGCCGTAAATTCCCTTTCTCCTGAGTTCATCGGAATAGGCAGCCTGACAAAATCGCTCCAGTAGATTTTTTTTCAGAAGAAAGTTGCCCATCTTTTCTTCGTCCAGAACGAAGATCCGACCTTCGTGACGGATAAACTCAAGGGCATTAAGAAACCCGTGGCGTGATCCTATGTGAACGGGGGTTTCTACCCGAAGCCGCAGGGCCGTAATTTCGAAAACGTTCTTACCCTTCATCCAGATCCCCTATACTTTTTGCAGGTTTCCCATCGGAAACCAGAAGCCCAGACCGCAACGATACACCCGGTGAGGGATCCCGATTGCGGCGGCCGCATCGGGAGTCACGTCCACCATAGAACCTCGAAGAGGCACAGAAGCCACAGCTCCTTCCTTAATGAAATACAGCCTTTTTCGCTTCACCGTTGTGGCCTGACGGCCCGATGAAACAAATCCCCTGTTTTCTTCGATGTCCCAAGCCAGAAGGCAAGATGAAAGCAAGCTGACCTCGTTATCTCCGGGATAAAAGCGGGAAAGAAGCTCAAACCCTGTAACCTCTTTTACGGCCGTTACTTCAGGCCAGACCTCCTCCAGAGGCTTGAAACCGCCGAAGCGGAATTCACCAGGGCCGTAAGTCCGTTCTCCCCCCAATCCCATATCACCCAGAAGCCGGAAGGCCGCTTCCAGCGCCTGCAGATCCGTATCGTCCTTCAAAAGCGCCAAGCCATACAGACCGGCTCCTTTCACGAAGCGCACGAGACCGCACATCCAGATCGAACTGTTAGCCGAAGCCCGATCCAATGCCACCCTTGGGCGGAGTTCCCGCAGAAACCAGCCATACTGGCCATCTCCGGCAGTCTGTGCCAGCCCGGAGCCGCGTTCCCTCATGGCCGAAAGTTCCGCCTCCGTCAGCGGTTCACCGGAAAGCCAGCGCACGACATCGGCAGGCTCAAGGTAACGGAGTTTCTTAATATCCTTACCCTGTTCGGCCATAAATTCCGCGCCGTCTTCCGAGAGGACGGGGTCTGACATGGGTTTGGGAAGGGCGTAGGCCCGTCTCGAGCCTTCGGCACCCCCGTCCGGCACGGACCCAAAAGGAAAAAGCGAACTCAGAACAAAACCCGGTGGGTCCTCCCGGAGTTTTCCAATAACTTCATCGGCCAGCCCCAGCACGGCAAAGGCGTTTATAACCGCCGACGTGAGCGAATCCGAAGGCAGAACCTCGTTGCTTTCCTCAAGCCCTATTCCGTGACGGCCGAAATGCACCCCTTCGGGAAATTCGAGATGGTAAATATACATTCTCATTGCCCGTTCCCGCTTCTGATAGCAAAGAAATTCTTCAACCCTTCCAGCACTTCCCCGTCAAAGGACGAAAAGGTCTGGCTGTTGTCGGCTTTTCTCTCCCATCTGTAGAAGTCAATACTACGGGCTTCGCACCTGTCAAAGCTAAAGACCACGTGGCCGTATCCTCTGGAACCGTGTCCGCCCAGGGAATCGTTTTCCAGAAGTCTCAGGGCAAATTGAAGATTCCGAAGATCTTCAACCATCTGATTCAGATCTTCCACATCGTAAACCATGGAACACCGGAAGATCGTCCCCGCGGGCACGCGCTCGAGACTTCTCGGATTTGCCGCCGAGGTAATGCGATCAATCCCGTTTTCGAACTTCCACTCGGTGTAGAGCAGGCCCGTGTCAATTCTTTCAAGCACCTGACGGCTCTCTTCCGTCAGCCTCATATCTCTTACCTTCAGCCGGGCCGGGAAGTTCTTATCTCCCAAAGACCCGAAGAGCCTGCATACGGGACAATTAAGATCACCGGGGTAACTCATCTCGATGTTGCCGAAATTCTTATTACAGTTCTTTCCTTTTTCCCAGTTGAGGCACTCGTGCCGGCTGGTCTTGCTACCGCCGTCCCGATTGGGCAGGAGATCGGGGAAAGCCTTCTCCAGAAGCGCCCGAAGTTTTCCTTTAAATGAAGAACCGGGCACGTAAGGTTCTTTTGTGATCGGATCTCTCACAACGGGTGCATCTAAGGCGCCGATCTCGAGAGATTCCTTAGACGCACCTATGTGCAGACCCGTCAGGCAGGTCATGGTCCCGGAAATCAAAATTTTTCCAAGGAGTTTGCGATAATCCGTTAAACCGCTCATGACTCCTTCCCTCCGTAAAAGCGATGATAAGCTATGACGCCCTCGATGAACCTGAGCAGTTTCCAGAAGTTCTCCTCTTTTTCGGCGCCTGAACGAACGGCCGCTTCGAGAATTTCCGCAAATTTCCTGAGTTCTGAATGTCTTCCTGCCGCATAGGCCAGCTTAGGTTGAAGTAGCACTATCTTATCCCGAACCCTGGAAAAATCGGCATCCCGCCTGCTCAAATCCGCCTCAACCTTGCGCACACCGTCCAGAAACCGCCGAATCTGGTTCAACTTTATGTCTCTGACCTTGAGATCCTCCCCGACCACCCGGGCAATTTCCACCAGACGGTCAGCGGTAAGCTCATCAAGCCTCCTCAATTCTTTTTTAAAGGTCTCAACGTGTTCGTCCAAAGGTCCTTTTACGGATTGCTTGCTCATCCCTATTTCTCCCCTTTACGCAGTGCCATCAATATGATCATCAGCCCTACCTCAAGATGCCTCCATCCCCCGGCCCGGCGAGAAAAGACGTAATCCTTCAATTCTCGCCAATCAGGCACCAGGTTCTCCGAAACAGTAGTCCTGCCGAAGATGTAGGCAAGCTTGGGAACGATCCATCCTCCCAGCTTCCGCTGTTGGCGGACCAGTTCATAGAACCTGTAAAGAAAGCCTATAGACAAGCCGCCCTGTCTGAGAACAAGCCTTCTGTCGTTGTCGTCCACATCAAGAAAGGGCGCAAGAATGCTGAGAAACTCACACAGAGCCCGAACATCGGAACCTGCGCCCTCTTCCCAGGGTAAAGCATGCCGTTCGAAAAACACCATCGTCCTGCGCCCTGCCACCCTTTTGGCCAGACCCTCTTCTGCCTCTCCCGCCGCCTGAGCAAGTCGATACACCGGGTCATGAACATGCCCAAGGGCCATTCCGCAGGAAAGGGTGATAAAGGGATTTGCCGTAAAGACTGCAAAGGCATTACGAATGTCCAGGGCTGCTTCAAGAACGTCAAGCCAGTGGCCGATGAGAAACACATCGTCTCCGCCTGCATATACTACCGACACCAGCCTCTTAAAGGACTCACCCCTGGACTCTGCGATGATCCTCTGAGGCCTGGGATACCCTTCCATATCCGCGAGAATCCCGTTTATGTGGTATTTGAAAAATAGACTCAGGTTTCGCGATATGGAGGTCATGAGCGCAAAACTTCGCTCATCTTTCGGCACAGCACTGGAAAATACCCGCCCCAGCCGATCAACATCCATTCGAATAACCCCGAGTCGTGAAGCACCTATGCCCGCCTCGGCCATTGATTCCAGCTCTCGTAACTCCTTCTTGGGAGGCAGGTAGATCCCGGCAAGAAGCGGCCGGCTCTGGGGATGGCGGAACTTTGCCAGATTCCATTCGTTCACGTGGTAAACGGCCGATGCTTCGCGCGCCAGGCCGACGTCATATTTGGCGGACAGAGAAAGGAAGTTTTTTCCAACAGGAAGAACTCGCGTCCCTTCTGGCGCTTGACCATCCCAGCGGTACACGACGGGAGTCAACGTTTCCGCCGAGGCCTTCTGGAGCATATCGCCCAGTACGTACTGTTCACGGCATCCGTCACAGGCCAGAATACCTTCCGTTATCCCCGGGGCCAGCTCACCGAGGGGTTTGTCCTCGCGACCGCATACCTCACACCTACTGGTGTAGCAGTCCCGATGCGGTTCGGCCGGCCCGCCGAATAAACGGTCCAGAAACCCTTCCCACCGGCGTTTCTTAGCCCGCTCGATTTCTAGCGAAAGCTTGCCCCACAGCCCTGACACATCCCGAAGAGCCGCCTTGTTGAAGGGAACCCAGCGGATGAAGATCTCAAGGGCGCCCGCAAAGTTTTCCAGGAGATACTCGTTGGCCTCTTTTTCGACGCTCCTGAGAACCCCGGCCGCCTTTTTTGTGTTGGGAACGATAATGTACAGGTGCCCTCCACCCGTGAAGATTACATTGCAGCGGAAAAGATCGAGCTCCTCAAGGATCCGGTCCACCGTGAGTTCCAGAAAAAGCTCCAGAAAGAAGGAACGGCCTTTCAGAGATTTCAGCGCTCCTTTCGAGGAAATCGTGTAGATGAAGCGCTGGACGCCCGAGATGTCGCCCCCAACCAGCAAAAACGGACACGGTGCATCGGGTGCCCAGGTTGCTTCTCCGGTTATTTCTTCTATGAGAACTCTTTTCTCGAAGCGCTCGCCGTATTGTTCCCTGTAATAATCCAGAAGGCACAACATGATGGCGGCGGTCGTCTTGAGATGATCGAAGAGCGAAATGTCGGCATGTTTTTCGGCCGCTCGATCGGCATCGGCCCCTCCGATCCGAAGAGTGATGGAAGGCACGGCACTTGTGTATTTTTCCAGGAGATGGAGCACCGCGTGGACGTTCCGGTGACCGTTGTTCTTTTTTAGTGCGCCAAATTCCTCTTCAAAAGCGTTCCACAGTGTCCGGTACGCCCCGGAATCGTTCTGCCCTTCTTCTAACACCGGCACGTGCCATTCCGGTCCGTTCGGCCCGGGTCGGGGTAAAGGCAGGTAAGAAAGCCGGGGACTGGTTCCGGGCCGGGTCTCGTGAGGATTACGAACCCTTGAGAAAGGGTTTAGCAGTTGAAGGGTCCGGTCCCATCGGCCGTGCTCACCGGGCTCATTCAGGCGAGTCCGCCGTTCCGCCGCCGCACAGTTGTCCGCCTCAAAGAGGACCAGCGTTCTACTGCTCTTCCAGGCTTCTTCGTCCCGTGCGTGGTGTGCCCCGGCTCCGGCGGCAACCATCCCTTCACCGTAGTGACGGGCTAGCCACTCCCGACCGATGGCACCGTGAGTCCCCGGCAGTTCGGGAAAGGCCCGCTGGCGAAATTTTCCGTGTCATGCCAGAGAGCCATTAGACATTCGTCAATGCGCCGTCTTTTTCCGTTTTCCATCAGGCATACTCCCATGTGTAGCGGCCCAGGCCGAATCCCGTGTTTTTACCTATGTGCAGGACCGAACCCGCCGTGAGATAGGGTTCGAAAGGGGTCGGGTCGCCTTCGTAGGTTACGGAACCGATTATACCACCAAGGCGCATCTTCTGCCGCTGCCGATGGGAATAGCGTTGCCAGTCGTACCACCTTGCTCTCATGTCAACTATGGTAACGTCCCGCGCCATGGTCAGCATCTCTTCGACCTCCGGATATGCATCCGGGGCGTCGCCGTGGATCCTGCACAGGAGATGGACTCGCTGGAGGAGATTGCCAATTATGATGTGAAAGTCGGGTTTATCGACGAGCTTCTGTCTATAGCGCAAACGAAGCGGTGTCACGAAATGAATGCTGAAACGGTTCGACGGGGAGCGATCGTTTATTTTCAGGCTTTTTAAGGACAGTGGCCGTTCCGGAAATCTAAGGCTCCCGTCCTCGTAGATGACCTCCAGAACCGACCCCGCCGGGTCAACCGAACTGATTCGGACGAGTTCGAAGGTCCCACGCCCCCGACCTATGCCGATGCGCCTCATCTGCTCGATTGCGGCGGCTACGTAGGGCAGCCAGTTTAAAGCCCGGCCCATAACGGTCAGGCCAAAGGTCAACGTTTCGCCCGGCTGGATCACCAGCGGTTCCCGGTTTACGTCAACACGGAAAACGAAGGGATGAGGTGCACGCCGGTAGCGCGCTCCGTCAGGCCCTGACGCCAGAAGCGGGGTTTCGAAGAAATAGACATAGACGCAGGAGACCTGCAGAGGGCAGGTTTCACAGGACTGACGTCGTAAGGTACAGCAGACCCTTTTTAATGCTACCCCGAGCGCCCCTCGAAGCGTACTTCCCTGAAAGGGAGGGAGTTCAATCCTATCCCTCGCGAGACATTTTACCTCAAGGATGGTAAAAGGAAGATCAAACCGATCGAAGGACATAGCGTCTTTCCTCGTTTCTTAAAGTCCCGGTCAACAGGACACCTTATCGATTAAACTCCACAATACCTGACGGGCGAACCTTTTACAAGAATCGCTCATTACTCTTTACGATTTTGGCGGGGAAAATTTCGGAGAAAAGGTTCAAAAATTGTTTGTAACGCAGGATGTCCTGATGCTCCGTGGCGCCGGCGTCATAAAGCGTGCCGCCTATGCCCAAAATTTTCCGGGTTAATTATACAGTAGCTCCCGACCTCCTCGAAGAAGGTCAGGTTTTCCGAAAGATAAACGACAC
>NZ_FOUU01000003.1:93776-109924 GCF_900114975.1 Thermodesulforhabdus norvegica | reverse complement strand
TGTCGCAATCCCCTCGAATCGGGTCAGGTTTTCCGACTGAAACACACAAATCATAGTTTGCTCCTTTCAGCAGAGTCGCAATCCCCTCGAATCGGGTCAGGTTTTCCGACTGCGCCCTTATAAATACACGAAATCATTAAGCCGTCAAGCGCTTTTCGGTAAACCTCCCCCAAAAAAGGCCTCCCGATGATTTTAGTCTCAACTAAAACAGGCTCAAAAAGGAGATAACTACTTGAAATTACTAAATATGGCCACTTCGGTAAACCTCCGCAAACCCTCATTCCACCGTTCCAAAAACGGACATCTCCTCCCATAACCCTACCACCAAAGAGCAACCGAAAGACCATAAGCCTATACCATACCGTATTTTTCAACATCGGGAGCGGAACCCAGTCCTGAAACTTCAACATCTCTCAAACACCCACGGCAGAGCCTGTAATATCTAACACTGTCGGTCGTCCAATCGATGAGCATCTCCAGACGGTCTTTTAACCTGAGAAATCTCTTCTCCGTCATGGAGGGACATTCAAACACCGATTTCTGAACCCTGTAGCCGTAGCCCTTCAGCTCTTTCACCACGCGGTATCTGATCCTGTCGTCGCTTATGTCAAAGCTCACAAGATAAAACATCTCAGGCTACCTCCCACCAGGGAAAAGGTCTGTATTCGTCATCTTCGCCCAGGAGAAACCTGGCAAAGCGTCTTGACTGATCGTGAATCAGCCCCCTGAAGTTTCGCTTCTGGCCGGTCAGAGGGCACCGAAGCCGGGTTTGCATCCACTTCTCGTAGGCCTGCAAAAAGGCCCTTAACATTGCGGGCTTCATCTCCACGGGTCTATTTTTCCTGAGATCCTCCTCATCCACACCGTCCGCCGCAACGCTCGTTCGGAAAACAAAATCCTCCGGCTTAACCATACCCAGGTTAATCAGCCTTAACACAAAGCGCTCGCCCATGAAGGTACGCCACTCCTCAACGAGATCACAGGCCAGTGAGGGTCTTCCGTACTCCACCGCATGCAAAGCACCCAGATAAGGATCAAGGCCGACGGATTGAACGGCAGTGAGCACCTCCCCCGTAAGAAGCGTGTAAACAAAGGACAGCATCGCATTGACGGGATCTCGGGGAGGCCTTCTGCTTCGCTCTTCAAAGAAAAAGCTCTTGTTTCCGATGAGCCTGGAAAAAACACTGAAATACACAGAACTGCCGTGACCTTCCAGACCTCGAAGGGTTTCCAGAGAAGGGGTCTCTTCGGCAAGGCGTGCTAGAGCCCTTATCTGAATTGCCGATTCTCTCAGTAATTCCTCTTTTCCCCCCTCCGATTTCCTCATGAGAAAGTGGGCCATGTCTCTTAACTTCGCCGACACGATCTTTCGAGCCACATTAAGGGATGCTTCAGGATCGGAAAGTACCAGATACTGAGCCCGCCGCCTCTCCACATGGGCATGTTCGTCCACGACGAGACGTGCCCGAAACCGCCCCTCGGGAGTAAGCAGTACCGTTTCAATCCGTTCGCGAATAAGCACGTCCAGAACTGCACCGCTGAAGGACGATCTTCCGACCAGAACAAGCTGTTTCAGACCCCTCAGGGGAATTTCGCCTATTTTCTGCCTTCCCCTGAAAACGGCCAGCACGGCCCCTTCTTTCTTTATGTAAGCACCGGACTCCAGAACGTAGAACTTCTCCATCAGTCACAGCCACCTCCTCCGGGCAGAAACCTCTGAACCGACTCAATAGCAGTTCTCAGCAAATCCAGGGCATCCTGCAGGTTTTCCACCCTCTCCGCCTTTGCGGACCTCACAACCGCCGCTTCGTATTCGCCTCTGAGGTGGAGAAGCGGGTGATCGTAAGAATCCTGATGCTCAAAGATGCAAAAATCGCCTGCCACACCCAGCAGTCGGTGTATGGTTTTGCACCCAAGAGGTGTTCCTCTAACCCGTGAAATCTTGTAATCAACCAGGTGAGGATTGTAATCGGGAAGTCGCTTCAGGAGATGATGCAAAAGAGTTCTTCCCCTCTTCAAAAACGATATCGTTCCGAGAAGGACCTTTTCTTCTCTTAGCGTCAGATGTCTGCCGGCAATACACCCGTAAATGAGGTGAGAGAGAACCGAACACCTCTTCGACAGGGCGGCCAATTCCGGATAGCTTCTTTCCCAGGCGGAGTGTTCCGGGTGAATCAGAACGGCAGGGGAAGGAGCGCCTTCTACGGACTCAAAAAGGTTTGCGTCGTTGAGCTCGACCCTCTCGAGGAACTCCAGTTGCGCTTCAAGGCTTCGATCTTTTTCGTTAAGAAAGAAAGACTTCTTCCCGGTTAATCTGTGTACTCCCAGGGGAAGCTTAACCAGGTTCCCCAGACCTTTACCGGAAAGCCTGTCCTGCTTGGGAAAAACCTCCAGAGTGAAGGCCTTTAGATCCTTCTCCAACCTGTTTTTTACTCCTGCCAGCATCAGGCGCATCTTTGCCGCGGGAACGGGCCTGTTTACGGGAAACCAAAAGTGGTAGCCTTTTCCTCCGCTGAATTCGCAAAGGCACTTAAGACCGAGGTCGCCCGCCAGTTCGGGAAGCCTCCTCAGCACATAAACAACCTCATCCTTAACCTGCTGTTTTTCTCCCGGAGAAAGCTTTGAAGGCTTCCTGATAAGCCCGCAGTCAACGTCTATAACCCCGAGCCTGACGTGGCTGTCCTTCTGGAGAAGGTAAATGCCGTAAGTGCGCAGTCCCTTCAGGTGATCGAGCACATCCTTTTCGGTTATCGGTCTTCTTACGGGGCTGTATCCACAGCTGCGGCTTTCTCGATCGACCCACTGGCGGGCAAAGCAATCTTCTCTACCGCGAAAAATTTCCATGTAGCGCTTCAAACCACGCTCAACGGCCCGGTATCTGTCGAAGGAATCCCCGGGATCGAACTTTTCTTCCTGAGCCGGCTGAGGTCTTTCCAGAAGATCGCACCTGCTTTTCCACGCCGCAATGCAGTCGGGATAGGCGTCGGTTACGTATTCCAGAACCTTTTTAGCAACGTCCGTTCGCCCGACTGCTGCGGCAATTTCTGCCCATTTCACGGCCTGCTCGGGAGGCAAACTCATCCAGAGAGAGCTCCCGGCAACGAGATTTCTAACTCTCTCACGACCCTTCTCGTCTGCAAGGGCGCTCTCCAGCCGTCTTATCAAAAGGTCGTAGTCAACCCGTCCCGCCTTTACTTCCGAAGTCTCCCCGACCATCTCACAACCCTCACTTCACTTCCTTACGGCTCACCACCTTCATGAGCTTCTTCAGCCCCGGATATCTGGGATTGAAGCGGTGGAGTTCCTCGAGGACTTCTCCCGCTTTTTTCAAATCCCCGAGCTTGATCATAACGACGGCCTTCCAGAAAAGCCCGTCCATGTAGGGATTTCCGTATTTTTCCCGGAAGAAGTTTTCCGCTTTTTCCAGATAATCCAGGGCTTTCCGGAATTCACCGCAGGTAATTTCAATACGGGCGAGTTCGAGCAAAGCTTTATGGCGACCCTTTCTATCGGCTTCGGCCGCCTGCAACAGCAGAGACCGTCCCTTGTCTTTAGCGCCCATTGCCACATGAGCCGACGCCATGAGCCGCAAGATGTAAGGTTTCCGGGCTTTTCGGGGAATAGGATGGAGCACTTCCAGAGCCTTTTGGGGATTGTTTTTGTCCATGTAGCACAGCGCAATGAGATGGTACACGTGCGCGTGTACGGCCGGGTCTGCATCAACGAGAGCTCTTTCCAGCGCCTGGACTGCCCTGTCAATCGATCCCATCTGTCGATAGACCTTTCCCAGAGTGTAATACTTGTGAACGGCGCCGAGATATCCAGTCCGGCCGTCTTCTTCTATGCAGGCCCTTATGAAGGAAAGGGCTCTCGCGGGCTCGTCTTCAATGAGACAGAGAGCAAGATTATACAGAGACTTAACGTAATTCTTCCGCTCCTGGTGATGTCGCTCCCGCTCCTCTTCTGAATAGGCCCTCCAGTTTTTAACGGCCTGTTCAAAGTAGGGTCTCGCCTTTTGAGGCTTTCCCTGAAGGTCCTTGTAGAGAACTCCACGGCGGTAAAAGCTGGTAACTCCGTTGGGCCGAAGTTCCTGACATCGGGCCAGGTGTTTGTGAGCCGTATCTATGAGCTTTCGTCTGTTTTCCGGCGTCAACAGAACTTCACGGTTCCTTGCCGCCTGAAGGTTGGCATAGGCAATGTAGGCGACCTGAGCATTTAGGCGGAAGTCATCGGGTTTTTGGGAAAGCATCTTCAGGGCAAGACCGAGGGCCTCGTCAAAACGCTTTAACTGGGTCAGTGCGAAAACGACGATCCCGACGATCGGCTCTTCGCAGCCTGCATGAAGGATGTGTGAAATCTTTTCTTCAACGGGATGGCACAGTTCGAGGATGTCATTCCAGCGATTTTCACGCCGGAGCAATTCCACTTCGGCGTAGAGATTTGCCGCCTCCCGACGAATTTTTTCAACGGATATTCTGCCGTCGATAAGAGAATCCACAAATTCGGACAGCTCTTCGTCGAGCCCGGCAGTCGGTTCTTCCCTTTCCGCCGGAGTCGGCTCTTCCACTGCCGGAGCCTCTTTTTCAGGATGCCTGAAAACCAGAACTTTGGCTTCCTCGGCCTGACGATTCATGAGATCACCCCCGGTAAACTTTTTTCCGACCTTTTTTGTCTCTGTAACAATGATTACGGTTTCAAATCGGACTTTTACAAAAACCGAAAAGCTTTTTCAGAATTCTTCTGGCAGCCCTCATTGGAAAGGGTGCACATTTCCGGTTTTTCTCTTGCTCTTCTATCCTCTCCGCGTTTTACTGGAGAGAAGTTTTTTCCCGGGAAAATGGCTTTTAGCCCCCTTCTTCGCCGTATAAAAAAGCACCCCGTCGTATAACGGACGGGGTGCTCCCTTTTAACGGCACAGGGCATTCTTCTATTTCTCAATCCTCACAGAGAAAACCTTCCATGCCCGAGAGCCGTCTTGGCACCGAAGCCGTGTTCCTGAAGGGCCGCCTTAAAGGCTTTCTCCAGCTCTTTCCGTTCCGTCTGGGGCAGTTCCTGTGCCGTGAGCATGACGAACCGGAATCTCACTCCCGGTGCTACGGCGAGAAAGGGAACGGGATTGGGATTCTGGTCCTCTGCGGGCCCTCTTAATCCTGCGTAGTAGTCCCCGTAATGGCAGGTGGTAATCTCCGCCGTGAATTTCGGCACGTCCAGAGGCAAAGCGTCCAGAAAGACCACTTTCCCTCTATGGGACGGAACTCTGTCCTCCTGCGATCTGCCTTCAGGGCAACCGAAGAGGTTCCTTACGGCCAGAAGATAGTCACCGTCTTCGTCGGCCCAGTGTTTAAAAAAACCGTCGTCTTCTCCGGCTTTCTCCACCAGAAAGGCAAGCCTCACGACGCCCTTAACGCTTTCCGCGGGAATGTAGGGAATACCCATGGTCCAGTGTAAGGTGAAACCTCTTTCAACCGGACTGGCGTTGCCGAGACCCACGATCAGTGCGGTCCTGAGTTCTGCTTCGAAGGATAATTCCGAATAGCCCAGTTTTTTAAAAGCACTACAGGCGTTATCGATTAACTCCCGGCGCTTTTTCAAAACCTCCGACAATTTACCCCGTAATCTGTCGAAATTTTCGAGGACCTCGCTTAATTGATACTTCTGCGCCCCTGCTCCCTGACCTGCGGTAACAGGTCGCACCTGAAAGTTGTACTGGATCAAAGGTTCATTTTTCGCTTCCACTTCAGTCACCCGTAGCCACTTGTTGAAGTAGAGGCCGAAATTGAAGGAGCCTTCTTCAAGACACCGGTTCACGGCAGCATCGACATCCCCGGGAAGAGGCCGGAAGATACGGGAACTGTTGCCTGAACGGGGCGGCCTTTGCGCTTTACGCTTCCGCATTTTCTCTTTCCTCCACAAACATCTTGCTCATGACCTTGAACCACTCCAGAAACCTCAAGGCCTCTTCCTGCATTGCCATGAGTTCAGAGGAGTTTTTCCTGCAGATCTCGTTGATGAGGTCCGTCGGTTTTGACGAATCGAACCGGAGCATCTTTCTTTCGGAAAGCCAGCCCGCCACCGCTTCAAAAGCCAGATAGTGTTTTTCATCCCGTTTATACTTACCGTTATTTTGATCCGCCGCCTTTGCCAGCAGGAAACAGAGCGTATGCCCCAGACCGTTCTGAAGGATCATTGCAGGAAGACCTGCGACGAAACTGGAAAAGTCCCTGGCATCGACCTTTTTTACT
Source organism: Thermodesulforhabdus norvegica (assembly GCF_900114975.1). Lineage (NCBI taxonomy): Bacteria > Pseudomonadati > Thermodesulfobacteriota > Syntrophobacteria > Syntrophobacterales > Thermodesulforhabdaceae > Thermodesulforhabdus > Thermodesulforhabdus norvegica. The sequence continues at coordinate 103,682 of NZ_FOUU01000003.1, read as the reverse complement.
GCTTTCGCCGCCTTATCGTAGGCAAAGCCTGCCCTTTCCTGCGAAACCGTTTTCATAAAACACCCCCGAAAGGTTAATCTTTATTCACGGAGCCCTGGACCCACCTTACCTTGCAGATCCCTTTGCCCAGCGTAAAATCGCCGCCTATCTGAAGATGGGTCGTAACACCTTCTTCCGAGACGAGCCTTGCCACATCTGATGCCTTTTCTCCTCCGTCTTTCCTCACGCCGGAGAAAAAGGCCAGAAAATAAAGAACCGAATCGGCGGGAAGGTACTCCTGATACCGAAGAGATCCGTCCTTCGTCGTCCCCGTGGTATCGTCAATTGCTATGTGCGCCTGAACCTCTGTGGCCGTCCTCACCAGGTAACCGAAAATATCGTCCGAAACGAGCATGACATTTTCGGCCTCGCCGAGGTTCGTATTGAACCACTTCCTCCAGCCCTTATCGCTTTCGTTGCTCGCCTTGACGACCAGGCCCTCAAGGATAACCGAGCCAGAAGACGAGAATTCGCCTGCAAGAGGTATAAACTCATCCTGTTCGACCGTCGGGACCTCTTCAGGGGTCTGGACGTTGAGAATCGCCAGGTCATCCTTTAGCCTTTTCAAAACCGAGGGAGCCGTCACGTGCACAAAAGGCGAAATGCCGGATCTTACGGGAAAAAGCAATATCCTGGCGTCCGTAACGGTCACGGCTCCTGCCCAGCTCGATCCCGCTTCTCCCGCCTTTCCGAAAACGTCGTCAACCAGAGATGCACTCTTGCCTGCCCTGCTCCAGGCCTTTTCGCACCAGTCCCTCATGGCCCCCTTTATTCCAGAAGCCTGAACGGTGGGCCAACCGGTGTGTCTTTCTCTCTGGATTGGAAGGTCAACGGCTCTGAGCGCCTGTCCCGCTCCGGCGTGAACGGGTGTCAGTGCGTAGAGCAGGCAAAGCTTTTTTTCTTCACCCCACAGCATAGAAAAACCTCCGTTACTTTAAAAGGGTATCAGTTCCGTAAAACCCCGATTATCTTCGGTAAAAAATACCGCACCTACCGGGAAGTAACTTTCTGCAGGCTTGTGAAAGCCCTTTCTGAGATCCCATCCGCCTGCCCGGAAAAGCTTTCCCGAGGCGTACGGGCAACCGAGAAGACCGGATTTTTTCGCCCTGGTCCACGAAAGCGGAGTCACGAGCAGACAGCCCGTCTTAGCAGATAAAGGCAGAGCCGGCGGGGGTTCGAGCAATTTGTATCTCACCAGCCGACCCTCGCCCCCGAGCTGAAACACTCCTTCCGGATCAAGATGAGACGGGCAGATGGGCTTATCAACGCCCACGACGAGCGATACACCATGACGAAGCCTCACGTGAGACGACGAATAAAGATGCCCGCCTTTTGCGGTTCGGGCTGTGTTGTCTCTGGCTATGCCAACCCTGGGCTCAAAGCCGAAAAGGAGGAATCTGCCGACGGCCTGAGCCTTATCCCCGGAAAGCTCCCCCAGGTCCTCTACGAACTCAACCCCCTCCCCCCTCTGTTCAAGGGCTTTTTTCGTTACCCAGTAGTTTCCGGACATGGGATCGGCATCTTCCGGCGGGTTTTCCATCCAGCATAAGAACCTTTTCTTGCCTTTTACCGGAAGTCCGTCCGGATCTACGGGTCTCGCCTCGAAAACACGGAACCCCTGGCCTTTTCTGTCCTCAAGGAACCAGTTCGCCGGTGCCGGAAAAAGCAGAACATCCTTTGCCATGAGCAACGGCCCGGTAATACCGAAGCCGCTTTTTGCAGGGGTTCCCCAGAAAGGTAACTTCTCTCCGTCGAGATCCTCATCGTCACCAAGCCCTGCAACTCTTTTTAAGTCCACCCCTCTCTGCATCAGAATGGCCGTTCTCAAAGCCCCCAGAACCGTTCCGGGCATAGGAGGGAACAGGGGCATCCCCGTGTCGTGGGTTTCCCCTATGTCCATAGGGTCCCCACCCCGGAAAAAGAGCGTGTCAAGAGGATCTATCCTAAACCACTGCTCAATCTTACTCATTTCGGCTCTCCGTAACTTTGCCTCCGGTGGTTTTTCTTTTCACGGCTCTGGCCACAAACTCGCAGATTTCCAGCACCTCGGTTGAAACCTCCTTCTTCCCCGTCGGAGTCCGGCGACCGCCTAGGATCAGGGCGGCAATGTTTCTGGCGAGAACGTCTCTGTCGGCGGAGTGAGACCTGACGATACCGCTTTTTTCCATCTGGCTTCGAATCAGTCTGACCAGGTCGTCGGAGTTACTCTCCAGAGCCAGAAGCCCTTCCTGAATTTCGGAAAGTCCGTAGAGAAAAGAAGCGCCGACATGCCCTGCGGCTATAGCTTCGACGAGTGCAAGGAAGGCATCCCAGATCCTTATCCCGAAGCAGAGGTCACGAAAGCCCGCTATGAAGACTCTTTCGCCGCCTGCCCGGCGATGAAGCGATACCGCCATGGCCGCCCGATCTGAGCCGTTCCTGACCGAATCCTTTGCCAGCTCCAGCAATTCGTGGGCACGGCGAATTGCCGAACGAAGCGGCCACTTGTGATGCACGATGAGAAGGCCTGCCGAAATGGAAATCTCCTCTCCAGAACCCAGGTGTAAAATGAGCCTGTCGCCGTGCCTGAGTTCCGAGCCTGTTGAAACCTCCTGGGGCATCACTCCATTGCCGGGAATCCTTACGAAGCCCCAATTGTAGGCTTTGGCTATTTCCAGAGCGGCACGTAGTGCGCCGGACACCGGGAAAACGGCACAAACATCGTCTCCACCGGCGTAAATGAGCCGGCCGTCATGGGCCTTCACGGTAAAGGGCACGGTTCGAAGCGAAAATTCTGCAAGAGCCTGTGAAATGGCTCCGTGCACGGCAGGCGAAAGGATGCGTTTCACTTCGAGATGCTTTTTCCAGAACCCGACATATGCGCGGTCAACCTTTCCGGCCTGCAACCCTTTCACCAATTCGGGATGGAGCACATCACGCCAGGTCGAGGAAAAACCTCCGGCAAGCAGCTTTCCCATTCTGTCTCCGTCCATCACGAGAAGGGCATAGTAACGATCCACGATGTCGGGAGGATCTCCAAGGTCGGACCTATTTTTGACGACCTTCTTAACCTTTTGCTCAACCGCGCTGTCTATGACCTCTATCTCGTTCCATTCGCTTTTGGGGCTTTCTTCTCTGTGGAGCACCTCGGCGACCTTCCTCGGTGATAGCCCGGACTCGTCTATTTCTCGCTTCGCCCTTCGGAGCCAGTCCTGAGCCGACACTTCGGTGGTCGAAGGAAAGCCCACGGCGTTTCTGAAGTAGGGATAAAGGGGATGATCTTCCTCCTCAACAACCCGATAGATCATTCGCTTTACGATGGCGACGGCAGAAAGCCTTTCCGTTTCCTTGAATTCACTTTCCGAGAAGGCCTCTCGAATTCTTTTCCAGCAGGGATCCACACTGGGCCTTGGATTTGGGTCGGGCTTTCTTGCGGGATCCAGCTCGCAGGTCTCTCCTCTCTCCCGGCATTCCAGACAGGAAAAGCGAAGAGCCTCAAAATCCGTGTGGAGGTGGCATTTTATACCGGGCTCCTCCGCCCGGACATTCTCAGGGGTGAGCTTTTCTGCGGCAAGCCCCCGCTGGCAGAGGTCATGGGAAAGGGGATAGAAAAACTTTTCGTCGTAATTCAGGTAGGGAAAGCCGGTCTCCCTGCCTTCTTCAACGAATTCCCGCACTCTGGACAGCAGGTTCTGGGGGACAAAAATTCCCCTGGCGTTAAGGTCTTTATCGTCGAGAAGCGGCGCGGCAGACCAGTTCAATTCCCAGAAGTGCTCAACCTGCCGTTTAAAAATATCGTCAAAAGCCTCCGTGCACCTGGAAGGCACGTCTTTGAAACTCTTATCCTTAACAAAATCCCTGACGGAATTGGCCAGCTTTAACCACTCTCCTAAAACAGCCTTTTCGATCTCTTCCGCGATGTTTTCTTCCTCTCCAGAAGGCACCAGGCACACGAACTTATTGGGAAGCGTTGCGGCGCGGGTCTCAAGGCTGTATCTATTCCGCCAATCCGAAGGAAAGTTGCAGGCACCGTCGAGCATCCGCTCTATGAGCGGTTGCCCCACAGGCCAGGGATAGACGATGTGATCGGAGCCGTACTGCAGGATTATTACCTTCATTCCCTCGGCGGCAAGCCAGGAAAGCAAAAGAGAAGAAATCCAGTAGTCCCGCAGTTTCCTTGATCGGGAGATGAAATCCTGAACCGGCGTAATGCTGAAAACCATGAGGGAAGCTCTTCTGTCCCGTGACAGGGAATAACAGGAATACAGCGCCGAAGTCAGGGCGCAGTGCTGCCAGATGGTGTGATCGGGAATGCGGGTGTCTGCGGGAAGCCTCTCCCACTGCCAGGTAAGCCCGAGAGGCCCTTCAGTTGCCAGCCTGTAAGGAAGAACATGCCTCAGGTAGTGAAAAAGGGCAAAGCTCCTCTCGGGCTGAGCTTTGGGAAAATTATTTTCATCCTGCCTGATAACCTGCAGAACTTCCTCAGAATGCGAGGATAGCGTGTTTAGAGGCACGCTAAATGATCCGTTCTTGCCGGTGGGATGCGTAATAACGGGATTTTTCTTGAAGTCCACGAATCCACCGGCCTTTGAGTCGGGAAGAAAGGTCCTGTCAAGGCCCGAAGCAACCTGATCTGCCTTATCCACGAGAAGCTCTTCCGGCGATACGTGCAGTTCATCGGTGAAGAGCTTTGACCTCTTAACGTGATCGGCAATTGAAAGAGCCTTGTCCGGAGGATCGTGCAAAAAAGCCGCTATTTTTTCACGCCAGTAATTTTCACCATTCCTGGGCTTAAAAACAATCATTGATACCAACCCTCACCAGCTGATTATTATCGTCAAGGATTTGATACACCTTCTCCCATACCTGAAACTGCACCTTCTCTGAAAAAAAGACCTTTCCTGCAGCATTTTGCCTCATTCGATTACTGATCCCAAAGGGGAGGTGGAGTATAAAGCCGTAATACCTTCCTTCCTTTATGCGGAAGAAGATCCTCAGGGGTGAAGCATGGCGACTTCGTCTTCCCCAATTAGGTGCGCCCTTTGCGAGGTGGTTCGTTATGGGGAACCCGAGAAGATGCCGCTCACCGACGTCGTGCGAGCCGTCGGCGGAAAACTGAGTCCGTAAGTCTATGTAAATCTGAGCCATCTCCTTCATGGCCTCTGACCAGGAATTATACCCCCTCTTGGTTCTCCATAAAACAAGGCCTTTCTCTGATGCGCCAAGGCAATAAGGATAATCTTTCGAGAAAAGAGTATCACCGACGGGGATTGGCGATATCTCTTGGGAAGATACGAGATTTTTTATTGAACCGAAATTCTCCACCTGAAAACTTCCCCAGCCGTTTCGGGATCTCGACCCTGCCGCCCCGAAGGCCATCAGGTAATAGATAGCCCTTTTCAGCAGTTCTCCCTCCACTTCATTGTTGTCGCTGAGAATTCCTTCGGGCACGGAAAGCTTCAGGGTGAACTTTTCGTCGGGGGCAAGGTAACTCCTGACACATCTGACCTGTCCTTTCTGGCACAGGATGGGTCCGTAGCCTAAATAGAGCAAAAGGCTTCTTATGTTTCGTCCATTCCGACCGACTTCCCGATGAGAGACCTCGCGTATAGCGGGGAGGGTATTATCTTTTTTAGGGTTCCCTTCTACATTTAACGAGATAAGACTCTTTCCCCAGTCTCTGCCGCCTCCCGCACCTCCGAAGATATTGTTTTCCGCATCGAGCAGATCATCATGCTTTTTGTAATGTGTTCCGGCCGCAACCCTCCACCAGTAGCGGAGAAGCCCCTTGAACGGCTCGGGCCTTAAGGCGGCGTCCTGTGAGGCGTCCCCGAGAAACATTGGGGTCACTATTTTGCAGGAAAGCTCTATGACCTTTCTTTTTCCAAAACGCCTTCTTAAAAGTCCGGCCCCATTCATTGCTTTTCCTCTCGGTTTGTTAGCAATTGACCGATTTTTCCCGGAAACAAAAATCCATGGTTCGGGGAAACTGCAACCTCCTGTCGTAGGGGCATTGCAGGAGATCAAGGGTCCTTGAGAGAAAATCCACAAGCACCCGGGAAACCGACTCATAGGTCGCTTCGTCAACAGGGATGATTCCATGAGCAAGGATAGATAAATTCCTTTTCTTAAGAGCGTCGATAATCCGGTTTTCTTCATCCATGAACAGGCGTCCCACCTCATCCCCCAGATCGAAGAGCAGAGTATAAGCCATTCTCAGCCCAATGCGGATCTTACCGTCCTCATCGGATTTGTACTTTTCCCGAACGGATTGGGGTATTTTTTCCGGATCCACGTCTCCCGTTTCTATACCGTATTCTTTTTGCAGCCGTCTCTGGGCAAGCATCTCAACGGCCCTGTAAAGACGCGCCACCGCATCGTCGTAGCGCCTCTGTGCGGCCCTTCGCTCTGCGTTGAGCATGAGGTCAACAACCGTTTCGTAACCTGTTACCGGCTTTGCCCGTCCCAGAATGCGCTTCAGGAAGAGAAATTGATCCAGCACGTCACCGGCAAACCTTTCCAGAACGGCCAGGGCATCTTCGTGCTTGAAGTGATCCCAGAGGTTAAAGCCCCTGCAGATTTCCTTGCACTTCATGGTCAGGCGCTTTCTTTCACCGGCAACGGGAAAGTTCCTGAGAAGGGACTCGAGGATCTCCTGGGCCTCTGCATAGTAATAGCTGGATATCATGATGTTTGCGGTCTCAAGCCTTCTTTTCCACAGGACATCTTCCACGCCGATTGGAGTCGGTGTGTCTCCCCCTTCAACCTTCACCAGATTGTTTCTTATGCCGACGTTGAATTTTACCGGCCATCCGCTATCAAGGGCGTAGAGAACCAGAGCGGCACTCATGGTTTTCGTGCCGCCGGTGTAGTTGGCAACGATTTCGATATTGCCGAAATCCCCAAAGCGGTTTTGAATCCGGGCGGAGACGATTTCGCAGGCCCTGTAACAGGCTCCGAGGTCGTCGGGATCGTCTATTTCCACCACTTCGTATGTGTCGGTAGAAAGGTTCGCCTGCGAAGCGATGGAGGGTTTCGCCACTTCTCTTTCCTTACAGGGCTTACCCGGACCGTTTACGACGATGACACTTCCCTTCGGACCCGTCGAACAGAGAAAATAGACGAAGTTCGGTTTTTCCTGCTTGATCGCATTGACCAGCGGATCACAGGAACCTCCTACCGTCAGCACGAGAACCTTCACCATTTGGCAAACCTCCCGTTATTAACCGTGCTATTCGGCCTACATCCTTTAATACGGTGCTGATTTTGATTTTTTCAAAATTTTGGTGAAAAAATTTTTTTGACCGCCATGTCCAGGGGGAAAATGATTTTCTGCCTTTACAGACAGTTCCCCGATATCATGAAAGGCCTTTCCCGCGGCAATTTTCTCTTATGTGCGACAGCACGGTATGCCACCCGCAGACGACCTTCCCCCATGGAAAAGCCTTAGAAGGCCGAAGGCTACTTTCTTTGCCCGGAGAGCTCCCCAGAACGAAGCTTCACCTTTCCCTCGTGTAAACCGGCCACGGCCAATGAAAGACCGCCGACAATCTTACTTCAAAACAGACAAAACCACTTATTATCCTGTCAAAGACCCTCCATAAGGCCTTGCCGGAAAGTTTTTTCGCTTTGATAATTTCTTAAGTCTTCCGATTTTTTTCCTTGCTGTGACGATTACCGACGGGGAGCACAAAATCTCCCCGCGAAATCCCACAGACCTTCCCCGGAATCACTCTAATATCCCTCAGCCCAATTCTTTCTGCCACCTCAAAAAGTGCCATGGGAAGGCCGAATTGCCGGGAGCTTACCTTTTTGGGCTCCTGATGCTTTCGGGCTTCTTCAATCAGCTTCAATATATCTTCTGCAGTGCCCAGGTAAACCTGCTGGGTCACAACCTTGCTCTTTCCCGATCCCCTGGTCTTTCCCGTAGCATTGGGATCGACCTTTACACGGTAAGACCGGGAGTAATATTTCCTGTTGCCCCGTTTTCTTGCTATTATTGTTCCGGTTCCTTTTGTCTCCATGGCAATTACATTTTTACAGCTAGCTTCCGATCCTGCCATAACAGAGGGTCACAACATACAGTTGCACTAAGTTGAACAATAAGTATTTGAAAATTATGGAACTTCCCGTAGGCATCCCCAAAAAATGGAAAACTTGAGACCTGAACAAAACATAGCATCACACTTTTTAATATCAATTACACATAGTTAAGCCACCAAAACTACTTCTTGAAAAACTTGAGTTTTGGTTTTGATTCATACCAGTTATTACACTAATTGTTCCATAGTATTTTCTTTATTTTCTCAATTACTACTTCTTTGTATCTCAAAAATATATCCTGATCATTCTTTTTTACCTCTACGCAGTTTCTCTCAAATCCGCAATGGGCAATAAAATTTCTAGGATGAAGATCTCGAGATTCACCTTCCAGAAAATCATGCAATGGCCTCCATTCAGGCAAAAATTTTACCCTGTAACATTCTTTTTCAAAGTTATTTGATACCTCGTGTTTTAGGTAAGTAGGATTCAAGAACAACCCAAAAACATCATAAAAAGACCTACCTCCGGAATTGCAAAATTTTTCCTTAATTTCCGAAAGCGAAACCTCTTTTTTAGGATGAATCTCAAATTCTTCTAAGGTTGCAACTATACCCTTGTAAAGGGCAAGAAGGAAAATTCCTTTAATAAAAATATCCTTAGAAATATGGGGGTTCTTTTGATAATCACTCCTGATTTCTTCCCATCCAAGCTCCAGGATTTTCTTTAATCCCAGCTCTATTTCTTCGGCAGAATGAGGCTCGAAAGTGTAAAGAGCTAAAGGAATATTATTCTGGATAGCAGAAAAAAATAGGTAAGCTCTTGAAAACAAATCCTGGAGTTTTCTCTTCACCTCTCTTCTGTTCTCCGCAAGGCTTTTTGCCAGAGCGAAGTCATTTTCTCCCCTAATCTTTTCAGGGGCAGAGAAAAAAACCGCGGTTTTTATCTTATAGTCTCTATACATATTATATTCTTTCTTGGGAGTCCCTAGGATCGGATCGGAAAAAACAAGGTATATTCCTAATTCAGGATTTTTCCAGTTTGATAGCTTATAGAAAGTGGAAAACAATCTCCCAGCTTCAACTAATGCGGAAACATAGATATTGAGGCCGCTTGAGATGTCAAGATAAAGGCATGAATACGGTTCTGCAAGATACCTTTCCAACATATGGAAGAATACTTCTAAAACTAGAACCTCAAATGCTGTAAAAAAATTCTCTCCTTCATATTCTCCTATGGAATGCAAAACCAAAATATCTTCCGCTTCAGCCGAATGAGGATGAAGTCTGAACCAGGATAGTGGATCCCTAAAGTAGTCAGCTTTTCTTTCCCTTATTTCACCAATCTTTTCTTTAAACTCTTTTTCCAGATCCCACCCTTGAACTCTGCTATCAAAGAGAAGGCTGACCGGATAACACAGTATTACCTCTGCTCTCATATTACTGTCCTCAAAATATTTTTTTAGAGCAAAAGATGATAAAGGAGCGGCATACAAATTTTCTTCAATTTTAAAGTTGATATCGTTTGCAATATTTTTATCAAGCCTGCCTATCTGATAAATAACATTTTTGCCGTATGACATTGACAACTCCTATTTTGGGTTAAAAACACAGCCCAATTAAGTTCAACTTCAACAAACTTTGACCATTTATCAGGATATTTCTAACATGCTGTTGCTTCAAGCATAAATTACGATACACCTATAGGGGTACACATCGAGTAAAATCACCTTCCATATCCCTGCTGGTAAACCATTCTTTTTCAGAGCTTCGAAGAAGTCTCACAAACTCTCCTCACGGGCAAAGTCTCCACCTGTATGGACTGTTGCAAGAGCAGAAAAAGGAAATC